>DATFJS010000261.1:0-7951 GCA_035269045.1 Longimicrobiales bacterium
ACGGTCATGATGATGGAGGCGATGCGCATCCTGAAGGAGACGTATCCGAACCCGCGGAGGACGATCCTGGTCGGGCACTGGGGCGGTGAGGAGCGCGGGCTGATCGGGTCCAACGCCTTCGCCGAGGACCACCCCGAGGTCGTGGACGGCCTGCAGGCCAACTTCAACCAGGACAACGGCACCTGGCGGGTCGACTTCATCCGCATGCAGGGCTTCACCGGAGCCGGTGAGCACTTCGGTCGCTGGTTCAGCGCGATTCCCGACGACATCACGCAGCACATCGAGCTCGACATTCCCGGCGTGCCGGAGCGCGGCGGCAGCGACCACATGGCCTTCATCTGCCGACTGGCGCCCGGATTCCGCCTCCAGTCCAACTATCCCGACTACCGCCAGTACACGTGGCACACGGAGATCGACACGTACGACAAGCTCGTGTTCGACGACCTGCGCAACAACGCGACGCTGGCCGCGATGCTCGCCTACATGGCGTCGGAGGATCCGGAACGCGTGGAAACCGAGCCGCGGGACGACGCGTTCTACGGCCCGTGCCGCACGGCGCCGAGGAGCGGGGGCTGATGGGGCTTCTCGGAAACGACGCGGAGGAGCCCAGGTCCTACGAGTTCGAGCCGGCGGATCCGGACGACCCGTACGACATGGACTTCGCCGAGGGCCTCGCGACGCGCATCTTCCTGGCCTTCGTGGTCTTCGGCATCACGGCGGGCGCCGTCCTCTGGCTGCGGCTCCCGAACTGAGTCCGTCGCTGCACGACGCGCGAACGGCCGCGCCCCGGGTTTCGGAGCGCGGCCGTTCTCTCGTTCGGGGTGAGGCCTGGAATCAGCGACCGTACGGCATGTAGAAGCGGTTGGCGTCGTACCGGTTGAACGGCTGGACGCGCACGACCGGCAGGTCCTGGTGGTCCATCACGCGGATCATCGGCACACGCTCACCATCCTCGTCCGGCTCCTCGGTGGCTTCGAGGATGTGATTCAGGAAGCCCCAGGTGATGAGGTTGTCGTCCGTCTCGGGCTCCATCAGGTAGCTGATGAGGTTCGCCTTGGACTGCGCCGTCGGCACCCAGAACCAGCCCGGGACGACGTCCAGCGCCTGGTTCTCCTTCCGCACCTCCGTCTCCAGCAGGTAGCTGCCCTGGAAGTAGGCGTCGTACGGGTTGCCTCCCTGGAAGTTCACCTCGGTCGCGTAGTAGACCTCGGCGTCGATCGCCGCCTCGTCCCGGAAGCGATAGACCGCGATGTCCTGATCCATCAGCAGCGGCACCACGTTCGCGGCCGCGGGCGGCAGCAGGTAGCCGACCGGGCGCGGCGTGGTACGCGACGCCTCGTAGCCGAGGTAGACCGGGACCTCCTGCAGCTCGTAGGTGCGCTCTCCCTCCTCGTCCTCCACGGGCATCCACACGGGCTCGATCCCTCGGACCGTCTGCTCGTAGTCGAGCACGATCGGGTCGCCACCCGTCATGCCCGCCTCGATCGCGCGAAGCCGCGCTCCGGTCGTGACGGCCCGGATCGCCTCGCGCTGGTCGGCCGCCGCCTCGAGGATGGCGCCCGTGGCGAGGACTCCGCCCCGCACCTGGTGGTAGTACCGCTCCTCGTCGGGGATGGGCTGGATCGTGCCGTCCGCCATCACGCGGTTCCGGTTCGACGGCGTCTCCAGCAGGATCCCGATCGAGTTGGTCAGGCCCGTGTAGACGTGGTGCTTCCGGGGCTCGATCGAGGTGGATCCCCAGCCCCGCCCCTCGGGGCCGTTGTTCCGGACGCCCGAGTAGTCGAAGGCCGCGTAGTCCTCCTCACGAACCGCCTCGCGGATCAGCGGGAAGATGTTGTCGTACGGATAGGCGCGGAGCTCCGCGTCGGCGGCCGGATTGAGCGTTCCCTGGTAGGTGATCACGTAGGGGTCCGATCCACCGTGGTGTCCGTCCACGTGGATATCGGGGCTCCACTCGTTGAGCACCTGCGTGACGAGCGCGTGGATCTCCTGGGACTCGAGCTTCAGGTAGTCGCGGTTCATGTCGTAGCCCGACTCGTTGGTGCGACGCCGCACCTCACCGCCGTCCGGGTTGATCAGCGGAACGGCGAGCACGATGACGTCCTCCAGGACGTCGCGCAGGTCACCGTCGTCCGCGACGAGCTGCTTGGCGATCAGCTGAACCGCCTCCTTTGGCGACACCTCGCCCCCGTGCACCGAGGGCGCCAGGAGAACAATGGTCTTCCCGGACCGGAGTGCGTCCTCCGGCGTCTCGATCATCGGATCGGCGATGGTCACCAGATTGAACTCCCGATCGAGCAGCGTCCTGGTGAGCGGCCGCATCGTGACGAGCTCGCTCATCGCGTCCAGCTCGTACCAGAAGTCCATCAGTGGCTCGAAGGGCGTGGGCCCGGACCGGAAGTTCTCCTGCTCCTGCCAGGTGAGCGGGAGATCGGACACACTCTGGGCCGCCAGACCCGAGCTCGAGACGAAAAGGGAGAGCGCGACGAACAGAGCGCCGAGACGGAAACCATTCCGCATGTTTGACATCCGTGGTTGGAGTGCATGAAGCCGGCGTGAGGGTATTCCCCCGAAGCCTCGACCGAAAGTGGGCGCCGGTAAAGGGAGGCGGTTCCCGGGAGGCGCGATCCTTGCAAGACGGGCATGCCGAAGTACTTTGTGCCACAAAGTTGCACGGTGCGCCCCGTCCCTCGGGGCCGCGCAGGGCCACGTCTCCAGGAGCCACGCCACATGAGCACCCTCGTCGAATTTCTCTACCCCTCCCCTGCCCGGCGCAGCGTCACCGGCATCGTGTCCTGGTGGGAGCGGCGCCGAATCGCCTACAACGCCCTCGTCGGCGGCGCGGGGCTCGTGACCCTGTCCGTGGTCACGACCCTCCAGATGATCCCGCCCTTCTCCAGCCCCTCCTTTCCTCCGTGGCAGGTGATCGTGGCATACGGGATCGGCGCCAACCTCATGTACTCCCTGGGCTGGGTCGTCGAGATCGCCGCCGAGAAGCTCTTCCGTGGAGAGCTGCTTCCGATCGGGCCCGCCCTGTACCGGATGGGCCTCACCTTCGCGATCGGCCTGACGCTGCTCCCCGCGGTCGTGATCAGCTTCGTGTGGGTCGTGGCCGTGGTCGTGACCCTGTTCGGCCTGGGCTGAGACCCGGCGGCGAGCCGCTGGGTGTGCGCATTGCCACGTGGACCCGATCCGGTATTGTGGTGGCATGAAGAACACACTCGCCGCGGGATTCCTCGCGCTTCTGGTGGTCGGAGCCTGCCGCACCGGAGGCGGCACGTCACCCTACCCGGAGAGGGTCCGTCTCCCATCCCTCGAGGATCCGTACGTTCTCCCTACCGAGTCGTGCGGCAACTTCTTCCTCGCGGAGACGCGAATCAACGGTCGAGGACCCTTCACCCTCATCCTCGATACCGGGGCGGGTCAGACCATGCTCGACCCGACCGTGCTCGACTCGGCGGATGTCCGACGGGGGATCGATTCCCTCTCGATCGGAGAGTTCACCGCATTCGACGTGGGCTACGACCGTCTCGACACGCACGAGCTCAGCGCGGCGCTCGGCAGGAAGATCCACGGCCTGCTCGGCCATCCCGTATTCGCGGGTGCCCTGGTCACGTGGGATCTTCCGGCGAACCAGATCGTGATCACGCCCGGTGAACTCGCCCCGGACGGTGAGGACATCCTGGCCACACGGTCCGGGTACCGGCCCTTCGTTCGGTCGAACGTCGGCGGCACCTCGAGATGGATCCTACTCGACACCGGATCGTCCCGGGGACTCACCCTCCGGGAGCCGGACGCTCTGACCATGACCAGTCCTCTCCAACCCACGGGAGCTCGAGTCCGCGTCGACGGGGTGCACCTCGTTCGATCCGGTCGTCTCGGCGGACCGGTGTCGATCGGTCCGATACGGGTCGACGATCCCGTGGTCAACAATTCTGTCAGCGTCGATCTGGTCGGGCAGGAGGTACTCCGGTTCTTCCGGCTCACCTTCGACCAGCGCAACGACCTTGTCCGCTTCGAGCGACCCGATACGGTCCTCGGGGCGCCGGTCCGGAGCGCGTCCGTGCTTTCGACGGGCTACGCCGTACGGCCGGACACCGGGTGGGCCGAGGTGATCCGCGTGTTCCGGGACGATGTGGCCGTGCGGGAGCGTGACCTCATCCTGGCGATGGACGGGCAGGCGTGGCGCGATCGTACCTGCCGGGCACCTCGAATGGGCCCCGTCGTGGATCCGGTACCCGACACGGTCGAGATCCTGCTGCTCCGGGAGGGGCGCGAACTCACCGTCCGCTCGCCCCGCTACGTCGTTCACACCCGGTAGATCACCACCGTGCGCGCGGGCCGCTCGAGCTCCGCACCGAACCGGTCCGCGATCCACGCGAAGGTCTCGTCGCGGTAGAGAGAGACGTGCGTCGGATCGCGTGCGTACCACCATTCGGCCAGCGCCGTATCCCCGAGAGGCTCGGTCATGACGGCCAGCCACCCGCCCGGCCTCAGCAGGCAGAAGAGTCGAGCCCAGTCCCGGGCCGGCTGGTGGAAGTGTTCCACCGTCTCGGTGCAGGTCACGAAATCCCAGGTCCGGCCGAGCGGCGCCGGGTCGGGCGCGAAGAAGGGATCCCAGATTCTGGTGGGGAATCCCCGTTCCGTGAGCATCCGCGACAGCGTCGGGCCCGGCCCGGATCCCACATCCAGGCCCTCCATACCCACGTCGAGACGGGCGATCAGGGGCAGCGCGACCCGGTCGAGAAAGGCGCGGTAGCCCGGGTCGTCCGGATCGTTCTCGTGGGTCTCGTATCGGGCGCGCTCCTCGGCGGCATCCGGCAGATCGTCGGAATCGACCCCGACGAGACCGCACGTCGCACAGTCCCACCAGGTCCGGTCGTGCGCGGTCATCTCGGTCCTGCGCGTGCCGCGGCAGAGCGGGCAGGCGGGCGGATCCGTGCGTGGCATTGGATTTCTTCCCTCCGGACGGGTCGAGACGGTATCGAAATGTGGCGGCCTTCCTCCGGGTCCGCCATTGTCCCGCTACCCGGTCCCGACCCCCGATTCCCACCCGATGTCGCTCCTCTCCGATACCCTCCGCGACCCACGCCATCGGATCGGGGCCCTGTCCGTCGTGGCCACCGCGGCGGGGATCGCCCTCGGCGCGTTCGGCCCCGGCGTCCTGTCCACGATCGGATGGACCCTCGCCTACGTCGCCGGGGGGTGGGCGGGAGCGTGGGCCGCGGCCACGGAACTCCTGCGCCTCCGCGTCGACATCGACCTGCTGATGATCCTGGCGGCGCTCGGGGCCCTGGTCATCGACGCGCCGCTCGAGGGGGCCACCCTGCTCTTCCTGTTCTCCCTCTCCAACGTGCTGCAGGAGGTGGCGACCGCGCGGTCCCGCGACGCGATCCGGGGGCTCATGGAGTTGAGACCGGACGTCGCACGGATCCGGAGGGGTGGTGAGCTCGTCGAGGTTCGGCTCGAGGAGGTCGAGGTCGGGGACGTCTACCTGGTGGGACCCGGCGATCGGATTCCGCTCGACGGCGAGGTATTGAAGGGCCGCAGCGAAGTGGACCAGTCGTCCCTCACCGGGGAGTCGGTGCCGGTGCTCCGGACCGTCGGAGACTCCGTGCTCGCCGGCACGATCAACACCGGTGGCGCGCTGGACGTGCGATCGACCCGGCCCGCCGGCGAGTCCGCGCTCGCGCGGATGGTCGCGCTCGTCGAGGAGGCGCAGGCGGAGAAGGCGGAAACGCAGCGGATCATCGATCGGTGGGAGCAGCCGTACGCGCTGGCCGTGATCGCACTCACGACCGCGGCGATCGCCGTCCCCGTTCTGCTCCTGTCCCGTCCGTTCGACCCGGCATTCTATCGCGCCATGACGCTCATGGTCGCCGCGAGCCCATGTGCCCTGGTGATTTCCACCCCCGCCGCGGTGCTCTCCGGAATCGCTGCCGGCGCCCGCAATGGTGTGCTGTTCAAGGGCGGTGTCTTCATCGAGAGTTTCGCCACCATCCGTGCCGTCGCATTCGACAAGACCGGTACCCTCACCCTGGGCTCGACCGAACTCGCGGAGGTCGTCCCCATGCCCGGCATCGACGAGACGGTACTCCTCGAGACGGCGGCGGCGGTGCAGGCGCGCAGCGAGCACCATCTGGCCGCGGCGACGCTGCGTGCCGCGGAGGGTCGACGCGTCGACGTCGTGCCGGCCGAGGACTTTCTGGCCTCTGCGGGCCGGGGCGTGGAGGGACGCGTCCGCGGCGTCCGGATCCGGATCGGCAACCCCGAGCATTTCGGCCACGAGCGGCCCTCCGGCTGGGAGGCCGCGACAGAGGCCGTGGCGCGGCTGCGGTCGGCCGGGAGCACCGCGGTGGTCGTCGCCGACGAGGAGCGCGTCCTGGGCGTCATGGGCTTCACCGACCAGGTCCGACCGGATGCCCGCAGGACCGTCCGCGCGCTGCAGGAGCGCGGGATCCGGGAGATCGTGATGCTCACCGGCGACCACGCGGACGTCGCCGCGCGCGTGGCGGCCGAAGTGGGCATCGATCGGGTGCGCGCCGAGGTCCTTCCGGCCGGGAAGGTCGAGGTGGTCCGGACGCTGCGGAAGAAACACGGAGCCGTCGCGATGGTAGGCGATGGAGTCAACGACGCCGCCGCACTCGCCGCGGCCAACGTCGGGGTCGCCATGGGCGGCGCCGGTACGGACGTGGCGCTCGAGTCGGCGGACCTCGTGCTCATGGCCGACGACCTCGAGCGCCTTCCGTGGGCACTCGATCTGAGCCGCCGCACACGACGCACCCTCCTCCAGAACCTCGCCTTCTCCCTCGGAATGATCGTGCTGATGATCCTCACCATCCTCACCGTCGGCCTCCCCCTTCCCCTCGCGGTTCTCGGCCACGAGGGCAGCACCGTCGTCGTGGCGCTCAACGGGCTTCGGCTTCTCGCGGTGTCCGGTCGTCTGGAGGCACGGTGATGCGAGTCCTCGTCGTCGGGCCGGGCTACGTGGGGAGTGTCGTCGCCGAGCGCCTCGCAGCCGCGGGGCACGAGGTTCGGGCGCTGCGCAGGTCCAGCGCGCCGGTTCCGGGCGATCCGAGCCCGATCGCGACGGACGTCTCGGCCCCGATCGACGCACCGCGCGAGGAGTTCGATGCCGCCGTCTACGCCGTCTCCCCCTCGGCCCGCAGCACCGACGCGTACGAAGCCGCCTATGTCGACGGGCCGCAGCACGTCCTCGACTGGCTCGACTGGCCGGAAGATCGGGGTCGCTTCGTGCTGGTCTCCAGCACCGGCGTGTACGGCCAGACCGACGGCGAACGGGTCGACGAGACCACGGACCCGCGTCCCGCCACCTCGACGGGCCGGGTGCTGCTCGAGGGAGAGCGCTCACTTCTGGCGCGGCACGACGACGCCGTCGTCCTCCGCCTCGGCGGGATCTACGGACCCGGTCGAACGCGCACGATCGAGCGCGTGGCCACGGGCGAAATGCCCTGTCCACCTGGGGGGATCTACGGGAATCGCATCCACCGGGACGACGCCGCCGACGCGTCGATCCATCTCCTGAACCTCGACGACCCGCACGACGTCTACATCGGCGTCGATCGCGATCCGGCCGAGCTACGAGAGACCTACCGCTGGCTCGCGGACCGCCTCGGCGTCCCGGGCCCGTGCGAGTCGGATGAGGACGAGGCCGACGACGCACCCGAGCGGCGAGGAACGAACAAGCGGTGTGACAGTACACGCCTCGTCGAGTCCGGGTATCGCTTCACGTACTCAACCTTCCGCGAAGGGTACGGGTCCTTGCTCAACGACTGACCGACCGACCTTTCTTCCACACAGATACATGCGCCCAACGTTTCTCCCAGGCTGTCTCGCTGCCGCCCTGCTTGCCGCGATGTCCATCTTCGCGACCCCGGTCTCGGCCCAGCAGGACACGGACCCACTCCGCGTCTTCTACGACTGCGAAGGT
>DATFJS010000262.1:0-3938 GCA_035269045.1 Longimicrobiales bacterium
GGTCGGACGTGTGGATCGCGCAGGCCAGGCACGGATCGAACGAGTGCACCGTGCGCAGCACTTCCAGCGGCAGCTCGGCGTCCGCGACCGGGTTGTCCATCAGCGAGGCCTCGTAGGGCCCCATCCGCGACTGCGAGTCGCGCGGACCCGCGTTCCAGGTCGACGGCACGACGGCCTGATAGTTGTGGATCAGCCCGTCGCGGATGACCACCCAGTGCGAGAGGACGCCGCGCGGCGCCTCGTGGAAGCCGAACCCGCGGATCTCCCCGCTCGGGAACTCGAAGGGTTCGAAGGTCGTGGTGTCGCCGCTCGCGATGTTGTTGACCAGGAGCTCCCAGTGCCGACCGGCCAGCTCCGAGAGCATGGTGGCGCGGACGGCACGCGCCAGGTGACGGCCAAGCGTCGAGTGCAGGACTTCGGGCCCGAGCTGCGTGCCCGCGATCGACGAGGCACGTGAGAGCGCGTCGTCCACGAGGCGGACCGTGTGCTCGTGGCCCTGTGCGTAGCCGACCAGCATCTGCGCGAGTGGTCCGACCTGCACCGGCTCGTCGTAGAAGCGGGGCGACTTCACCCAGGAGTACTTCCCGTCGTCCTGGAACTCGGTGTAGTTCGGGATCGTCTCTCCCTCCCACGGATGGAGATCCTCGGAGCCTTCATACCAGGCGTGCGCCACCGACTCGGCCACGCCGTCCCGCAGGTACGCGTCCCCGAAGGTCGAGATCGGGCGGAAGGTCGACAGGTCGGCGTTCATGATCGTGCCGCCCGGCAGATCGAACTCGGTGCCGGCGCTGTCCAGCGGAAGGTCGGGCACGGCCATGTAGTTGGTCACGCCGGCCCCGTAGCCCAGCCATTCGGGATACATCGCCCCGATGGCGATCACGTCGGGCAGGTAGACCTGCTGCACGAAGGTCGAGACCTCGTCGAGGAGGTCCTTCACCATGTACAGCCGCGTCATGTTGAGGGCCGCCTGGTTGTCGAGGTTGATCGGATTCGCGACACCGCCGACCGCGAGGTTCTGGATGTGCGGCGTCTTCGACCCGAGGATCGCGACCGCCTGATTGGCCTTCCGCTGGAGGTCGAGCGCCTGCAGGTAGTGCGAGACGGCGAGCAGGTTCACCTCCGGCGGAAGCTGCATCGCCGGGTGGCCCCAGTAGCCGTTCTGGAAGATCCCGAGCTGCCCGCTGTTCACCAGCGCGCGCAGCTTGTTCTGGGTCTTCTCCATCTCGCGGCGGCCGTTGCCCGGCCACTCCGAGATGCTCTCCGCGAGTTGCGCGGCGGCGGCCGGATCGGCATCGAGCGCCTTCGTCACGTCGACCCAGTCGAGCGCCGAGAGGTGGTAGAAGTGCACGATGTGATCGTGCAGCGCGTGGCCGATCAGGATGAGGTTCCGGATGTACTGGGCGTTCAGCGGGATCTCGAGGTCGAGCGCGTTCTCGACGGCCCGGACCGATGCGATGGCGTGCACGGTCGTGCACACGCCGCAGATCCGCTGCGTGAACATCCACGCGTCGCGGGGATCCTGGTCCTTGAGGATCACCTCGATGCCTCGCCACATCTGACCCGACGACCAGGCGTTCGTGACGGAGCCTCCCTCGACCTCCACGTCGATGCGGAGGTGCCCCTCGATCCGTGTTACGGGGTCGACGACGATACGAGCCATGGGTCAGGCCTCCTGCGGAGTTGCGGAGGGCGAGGAGGTGCGGCGCGGTATGGCCGCCGCCTCGCCGTGGAGAATCGGGAAGGTTTTCACCAGCACGATGAAGAGCATCACCTCGGTCGCGACGAGCCCGGCGGTCACCAGGATCTCGGTCACGGCGGGGAAGTAGCTGTATCCCCGCCCCGGATTGTAGGCGATGAGGAAGACGCTGATCCGGTACAGCCCGCCGGCGAATACCGCGACGAGCGACAGCCGGACCAGCTTCCTGTGGCTGCGGGTCCAGCGGGGGTTCAGGAGGCCGACACCGGCGACGGAGAAGAGCGCCATCTCGAAGAGGAACAGCCAGCTCATGCCGTCGAAGGCGGTGACGGCACCGAGATTTCCGGAGACCGCGAGATCACCGAGCCGGATCGCGACCCAGGCGAGCATCACCCACCCGGTCGGCTTGGCGAGCCCGCGGAGCAGCTCGGTGGGGGGCTGCCTGCCGAAGGCCCGGGACGACAGCGTCGCCTCGAGCACGACGCCGGCGAAGCCGATGCTGAATGCGGTCAGCAGGAACAGCAGCGGCAGGAAGGGCGTGAACCACAGGGCGTGCATCTTCGGCCCCGCGAGCAGCATGAGGCTGCCGAGGGACGACTGGTGCATGGTGGGAAGGAGCACGCCGAGGGCGATCAGCCAGGGCAGCGCCTTCTCGATGCGCGGCGTCCACCGCTCGCCGATCTCCCGCCACCTGCCCCGACCCTCTTCCCGGGCCTTCTGCAGGAAGGCCGGCGCCAGCTCGATCCAGACCACGAGCGAGTAGAGCATGATGCAGAGGGCGACCTCGAGCAGAATCGAGGTCAGGTGCCAGTTCCAGAAGTAGATCGGCAGCTTCCACATGTTCCAGAAGCGGCCCAGGTCGATGACGACCGCGAATCCGGCCAGCGAATAGCCGAGTCCGGCGGTCAGGATCGCCGAGCGGACGAGCGAGTGATACCGGCCCTTGTTGAAGACGTAGACCACGATGGCCATGGCGTATCCACCGCAGGCGATGGCCGTCCCGACCACCACGTCGAAGGCGATCCAGATCCCCCAGGGATAGCCGTCGTTGAGTGCTGTGACCGAGCCGATGCCGAAGATGAAGCGCCATGCGACGATGGCCATGCCGACCGCCGCCACGACGCCGAGCGCCATGAAGACGGGCGTCACGATGGGGCCGGGGACCCGGGTCTCCGCACCGGCTGCGTGCTCGGGAGACCGGAGGTCGGGGGTCCTGGTCATGAGGCACCCCCGTCGTTCCGTTCGGCGTACGACGTCGTGCCACTCTCGCCGTCCCGGGACGCGTCGGCCTTCTCGTTCTCCTTCCGGTTCTTCCAGATCGTGACGCCGAGCACCGCGTACAGCAGTGTCGGGGCCGCGAAGCCCTTGTAGATCGTGTGCTGCAGGGTCTCGGGAAGGCGCGGTACGCCGCGGTCTTCGAGGTTCGGCAGTCCCATGTCCTGGAAGGTGATGTCGTGCGGCGCGAGGTAGAGGCACTGGGTGCCCCCCGCCTCGAACTCGCCGTACACGTGGTTCTGGTACTTCTCCGGCTCCGCCTCGATGCGGCGGTGGGCCTCGGCCAGCAGATCGTCACGCCGCCCGAAGATCACGGCTTCGCGGGGGCACACGTCGGTGCACCCCGGCTCGAGGCCGTCCTCGAGACGATGCGCGCACAGCTCGCACTTCACCAGGTTCGGTGTCGGGCTGTCCCAGTCGAACTGCGGCACGCCGAAGGGGCAGGCGATCTGGCAGTACCGGCATCCCACGCACTTGCTCGGATCCCACGTGATCGCGCCGCCGATCCGCTTCTGGAACGACCCCAGCATGCACGCCGATGCACAGGCCGGATCGATGCAATGCATGCACTGCATCTTCATGTAGGTCTCGCGGACCTCGGACTCCTCGCCGGAGTCGTCGCGGTACAGCTTGATGATGTTGCGGCAGTTCGCCGACAGGTCGGTGTTGTTGTAGTGGAGTTCGTCGTCCTCGTCGTACGGGACGCCGTTCACTTCGCGGCAGGCGTGGACGCACGCCTGGCAGCCGATGCAGAGCGTCGGGTCGAACAGCAGGCCGACCGCGTCCTCGGGGGCCTCGACGGGGTCGCTCGAAGCGCCCGCGGCCGAGGGGGACGCCAGCACGGCCGATGCGCCGGCCGCCAGCGTCTTGAGCATGGTACGCCGATCGAGTGTCATGGCTCAGCCCTCCGTGCGGGCGGACCCGCTTCCGTCGTCCGCCTCCGCGTCGTCGTCGGACAGCTTGTTCG
>DATFJS010000263.1:0-4354 GCA_035269045.1 Longimicrobiales bacterium
AGGCAGGTGCGCGGTACATGACGCTCACCCACTCCGACAACACCGACTGGGCGGATTCGGCGACCGGGCTCCCGGTCCACGGAGGACTCACGAGGTTCGGAGAGGAGGTCGTGGCGGAGATGAACCGGATGGGGATGCTCGTCGATCTCTCCCACGTCGCGCCCTCGACGATGAACGACGTGCTCGACATCGCGGAGGCGCCGGTCATCTTCTCGCACTCCTCGGCAAAGGCGGTCACCGATCATCCCCGCAACGTCCCGGACGACGTGCTCCGCCGAATGCCCGAGAATGGCGGCGTGGTGATGGTGACCTTCGTGCCCTCCTTCGTGAGCGACGACGGGGACGCGACGCTGGCCGACGTGGCCGATCACATCGACCACGTGAAGACCGTCGCGGGCGTCGAACACGTCGGGATCGGAAGCGACTTCGACGGGATCTCGTCGGTACCCGCCGGGCTGGAGGACGTCTCCACCTTTCCGGCGCTGTTCGCGGAAATGTCCCGCCGTGGATGGACCGAGGAAGAGCTCCGGATGCTGGCGGGCGAGAACCTCCTGCGCGTGATGCGCCAGGCCGAGGCCTCCGCGCGCCGGCTCCAGCGACTTCGACCGCCCTCGACGGCCACGATCGAAGAACTCGACGGCCCGGCGATGCAGCGCTGAACCGCCGTCCTGCGGAACTTGCCGCCCCCGATCGGCTTACCAAGCTCTGACAGAGCCGGACCCACCCTTCAGGTGACTCTCATGCTTCGTGCTTCGATGCGTTCGATCCTCCGCCACGGCGCGATGCGTGCGTCCGGGGTGGTCGCCCTCGTGCCGATCCTCCTCCTGGCGCTCGCGCCGGCGGCCGTTTCGGCCGACCCGGACCCCGGGGCCGAGCTGCGCGCCGCGATCCGCTCGTCCGCGGGAACGGCCGAGGACCCGATCGAACTCAGCTGGCGTCAGCTCGCGGAGCTCGACTACGAGAACGGGGAGATGAGCGACATCCTTCGCGAGGCGGACGGAAAGGTCGTGAAGATCCCCGGGTTCACGGTACCTCTGGAGGACTTCGCGAATCGCGCGACCGAATTTCTGCTCGTGCCGTACGTGGGTGCCTGTGTCCATACACCTCCGCCTCCGCCCAACCAGCTGGTGTACATCGAGATGGCGGACGGCGAGGCGACGCAGTTGTACGGGTGGGACCCCGTCTGGCTCGAGGGCACGCTCCGGATCGAGATGACCGAGAGCGTCTACGGGTCCGTCGGCTACGTGGTCGAGGGGACTCGGCTCTACCCGTACGAGTACAACTGACGTGACCGGGACGGCTCTCGCCGTCGAGCTCGAAGGGGTCCGCTTCTCCTACGGCGGGGGACCCGTCGTGCTCGACATCCCGTCGCTCCGCCTCGAGGCCGGCACACGTACCTTTCTCCATGGCCCCAGCGGTAGCGGGAAGACCACGCTGCTCGGGATCCTGGCCGGCGTTCTACGCGCGGACAGCGGGTCGGTCCGGGTGCTCGGGGAAGACCTCACCTCGATGTCCGGTCCACGCCGGGACGCCTTCCGTGCCCGGCACATCGGCTACGTCTTTCAGATGTTCAACCTGATCCCGTACCTCTCGGTGATGGAGAACATCGTGCTGCCGGTCCGCATGCATGCGACGCGCAGGCGACGGATGCGGGAGGCCACACCCCGCGCCGAGGCGCATCGACTCGCGTCCGCCCTCGAAATCGATCATGCCCTCGACGCATCGGTCGGCGCGCTCAGTGTGGGACAGCAGCAGCGCGTCGCCGCCTGCCGCGCGCTCATCGGGTCGCCCGAACTCATCATCGCGGACGAGCCGACCTCGTCCCTCGACCACGACCGCCGCGACGCCTTCCTCGACCTCCTGCTCGAAGCGTGTGAAGGGGCGGGCAGTACCCTCGTGTTCGTGAGCCACGACCGGACCCTCGCCTCGCACTTCCAGCAGGAAGTCTCCCTCGCGGACGCCAATCGCGCCGGGGCGGCCGCCGCCCGAGCCGTGCCGAAGGGCGACGGCCGGACGACCGACACGGCGAGCGTCGGAGCAGGGGGCCCGGACTGATGCTGGTTCTCGATCTCGCGCTCAAGTCGCTCCGGAACCGCCTGCTCGTCACGAGCCTCACCGTCGGCTCGATCGCGCTGAGCGTGGCCCTTCTGCTCGGGGTCGAGAAGACCCGCACCGGCATGCGGGAGAGCTTCTCCAACACGATCAGCCAGACCGACCTCATCGTCGGGCCGAAGTCGGGAACCATCCAGTTGCTGCTCTATTCGGTGTTCGGCATGGGGTCACCGACGCAGAACATCAGCTGGGAGGCGTACGAACACTGGGCGTCCCACCCCGCGGTCGACTGGACCATTCCGTACGCGCTCGGGGACAGCCACCGCGGGTTCCGGGTGATCGGCACCGACGAGAACTTCTACGAGCACTATCGCTACCGGGGTGGGCAATCGATCGAGCTGGCCGAGGGCGAGCCGGCGCTGGGGGTCCACGACGTGGCGATCGGCTCCCAGGTGGCCGAGGAGCTCGGGTACGGGATCGGCGACGAGATCGCCGTCACGCATGGCATGGGTGGTTTCATCCAGCACGACGAGGCCCCCTTCCGCATCTCCGGCATCCTCGCGCCCACCTTCACGCCCGTGGATCGCGCGATCTACGTGACGATGGAGGGGGTCGAGGCGATGCACGAGGGGTGGGAGGACGGCGTGCCGCCCGCCTCGGCGATGTCGTTCGGGGGCGGGCCGCCGGGGGCCGAGGAGGACCCGGGTGAGGCGGGCGTGGTGCCCGACGACCCGGAACACGCGGGCGAGAGTCCCGAGGAGCACGCCGCCCACGCACACGAACCGACCCAGGTCACCGCCTTCTTCGTCGGCGCGACGAATCGGCGTGACGTCCTGAGCCTCCAGCGGGATATAAGCGAATGGTCGGAAGAGCCTGTCATGGCTGTACTTCCGGGGCTCGCCCTGAGTGAGATGTGGGACGGACTGGGGTACGCGGAGGAGGGACTGCGCCTCGTCGGCATCTTCGTCGTGATCGTCGGCCTCCTCGGCATGCTGGTATCCCTCTACACCTCTCTCGACGCGCGGCGACGCGAAATGGCGATCCTGCGGGCTGTCGGTGCCGGACCGGTTCGGATCCTGTCCCTCCTGGTGCTCGAGTCGGCGCTGCTGGCCACGCTCGGAGCGATTCTGGGCGTCGCCGTGGTCTACGGCGGACTCTCGCTGGCGCAGCCATGGGTGGAGTCGGAGTTCGGGCTCTATCTCCCCGTGGCCGGGCTCGCGCCGGTGGAGTACGCGTACCTGGGGGCCGTGATCCTCGCCGGCTTCCTGATCGGCTTCGTCCCCGCCCTGAAGGCCTACCGTACGGCGCTGCACGACGGACTCGCGGTCCGCGTCTGATGCGGCTTCTGCTCCGCGTCGTCGGAGTCGGCGTCGCTCTTCTCGTGGCCGTGCTCGCGCGCTCCTGCGTGGAGGGGCAGCCCGCGACGCGGGGCGATGTGGGGCAGGGGGGCGAGGTCGACGTCGCGGGGCTCGGCTTCTTTCACGGGGACCCTGACGCTCCGCTGCAGATCGTCGAGTTCACGGATCCCGCGTGTCCCTACTGTGCACAGTTCCACTCGAACGCCCGGGACTCGCTCTTCACCACCTACGTGGCCACCGGCCGGGCTCGCTGGATCACGATCCCCTGGGTCAGCGGGCAGTACGCCACGTCGCACCCCGCGGTCGTCGCGGTGGAGTGCGCGATGGACGTCGAGACGGCGGAGCGTGTGACGCGGGCGCTGTACGGTGCGAGAGAGAGCTGGGTGGCCGCCGGGCGGACCGCCTCCGCAGCGATCGTCCGCGAAATCGCGGTGGCGGCCGGGATCCCCGCCCCCGACCTCGAGGCCTGTCTCGACGACCCCGTCCTGGACGACCGCATCGATCGCGCCGACTCCCTCGCTACCGCGCTCGGCATCCGCGGTACTCCGACCTACCTGATCGACGGCTTCCCGATGATGGGAGCCGTGCCCTTCGCGTTCGCCCGCCGCGCCTTCGACGAGCGTCTGGCCGAACTCGCGACCGACACCCTGCGCTGAAGAGCTCCCCGCGGAGGATCTTGATCTTCATGCCGTTGCCGATGTTCAGCGTGGACCTGCACCGGAGCCGGCGAGAGAGGGGGCAGGGGCAGGTCAGGCTCCGTCATCGGCGGACGTGAGCAGGCCGCGCACGGTCCGGACCAGCTGATCCGGCGTGAAGGGCTTGGCCAGGAAATGGACGTCCGGCGGGACCCCTCGCCGACCCCCGGGAGACTCCGCGGCGTAGCCGGACATCACGCCGACGGGAAGGTCCGGGCGCTCGTCTCGGCACCAGTCGAGCACATCCCG
>DATFJS010000264.1:0-8203 GCA_035269045.1 Longimicrobiales bacterium
GACGGTCCAGTACGGGACGCCCACCCTCTACGAGACCCAGCTGCTCGAGCAGGAGGCACGGCCACGCGACCTCTCCTCGCTTCGGCTCGCCCTGGTCTCGGGTGCCCCCGTGTCAGGTGGCCTGCCGGAGCGCATCGAGACCGCGACGGGCGCGACCGTGGTGCTCGGATACTCGGTCACCGAGGCGGGTGCCCTGATCTCGGTGACCCCGCCGGAGGCGCCCGCATCCGTCCGCCACTTCACCGTCGGTGTGCCCCTGGACGGGGTCGAGATCCGGATCGTGCCGGACGCGTCGGTGCCGGATCCGCCCCGGGACGACGACCAGCTTCCCTCGGAGAGCGTGGGCGAGATCGGCGTGCGCGGGGTCGGGATGATGCAGGGCTACTATCGGCAGCCCCGACTCACGTCCCGCTCCCTCGGTCACGAGGGGTATTTCCTCACCGGCGACCTCGGGATGCTGGACGAGCAGGGGTGCCTCCATTTGGTAGGGAGGCACCGGGAGGTTATCATCAGGGCTGGTCACAACGTGCATCCGCGGGAAATCGAGAATCGTCTCGATATGCACCCCGCCGTGCTCGATGTGGCCGTGGTGGGTCTTCCCGACGCAATTCTGGGGGAGACCATCTGCGCCTGCGTGGTCCCGGTCGAAGGAGCGATCGTCACGGAGGACGAGTTGAAGGAGTGGTGCCGAGCAACGCTCGCGGATCACAGAGTTCCCGATCTCGTCCGCCTGTTCGACGCCTTTCCGATGACCGGCACCGGCAAGGTTCGCAGGGTCGAGGTCGCGCGGATGCTCAAGGATTCCGCTCGGACCGACACCTGACGCGTTCCGGCGCAACGGAGAAGCGCCGCCCCGGCTTCCCCGCTCCACCAGCCTTCGCAGGCGGCCGAATGGGCCCGCGGAGAGTGGAAACGGGAGGCTCGCGGCCGAGACATGCCTCGCCATAGCGAGCTACAAAACAAATGAACACGCCTTATCAGGCCGTGCCGCACGGTGCGGGCTCCAACCATCCGGTTGCTGCCCCGAATGCGGCTCTCCTCATCGATTTCGACAACGTCACGATGGGGATGCGGAGCGACCTCTCGAAGGAATTCAGGAAGCTCCTCGACTCCGACATCATCCGCGGCAAGGTCACGGTCCAGCGGGCCTACGCCGACTGGCGCCGCTACCCGCAGTACATCGTGCCGCTGTCGGAGAACTCGATCGATCTCATCTTCGCTCCGGCCTACGGGAGCTCGAAGAAGAACGCCACCGACATCCGGATGGCGATCGACGGGATGGAGCTCATCTTCACCCGTCCGGAGATCGGCACGTACATCCTGCTCACGGGGGACAGCGACTTCAGCTCGCTGGTCCTGAAGCTCAAGGAGTACGGAAAGTACGTGATCGGGGTGGGGCTCCAGGAGTCCAGCTCGGACATCCTCGTCCAGAACTGCGACGAGTACTACTCGTACACGAACTTCGCCGGCCTCCAGAAGACGACCGAGGCGGGGGACCGCACGTCGCTCGACCCCTGGATGCTGGTCGAGAAGTCGGTGAAGCTGATGTCGGATCGCGGCGACGTGATGCGCTCCGACCGGCTCAAGCAGGTCATGCGGGAGCTCGACCCCCAGTTCGACGAGGGCAAGTTCGGCTTCAGCAAGTTCAGCCGCTTCGTGACGGAGGCCGCCTCGCGCGAGCTCCTCAAGCTGCGGAAGGCCGACAACGGCCAGTACGACATCTTCCCGACCTCCGGCTCGAAGTCGTCCGGCGACGGGTCGTCGTCCGGGGCCGCCACGTCGTCCGAGCGCCGAGGCGACAAGCGGGGCCGGGGCCGGGGTCGCGATCGCGATCGCGATCGCAAGCGGGATCGCTCGTCGCGTGATTCCGCGGAGGCGTCGGGTGTCGATTCGAGCCGGGATTCCGGAGCCGATTCGGGCCCCGATCACGGCGCCGATCGTGGAAGGGAGCCCAGCCGAAGCGACGAGGGTCGCGCTGCGTCGACACCGGCGGAGGAGCCGGAGACGGCGGCCGCGACCGGTGAGTTCTCCGAAGGGATCGAGGGGGCCTACGAGGTACTCCTGGCCGCTCTGGACCGGCTCCGCGACGCGGACCGCTACCCAGCCCGCGGATCCGACGTCAAGCGACGGATGCTCGAGATCGTCACCGGCTTCGACGAGGCCGAGTACGGCTTCCCGAAGTTCTCGCTCTTCCTGAAGGCTGCGGAGGAGGACGGGCTCATCACCGTCACGCGGCTCGACAACGGCGGCTTCGAGGTCGAGCAGGCCGATGCGTCCGCGGCCCAGGCGGCGGAAGCGAACGCTCGCAGCCGTGAGGAGCAGGCCGAGGCGGAGGAGCAGGCACCGGAGGCGACCTTCGAGCGCACCGACCGCCATGCCGACGACACTTCGTCGGACGACGAGTTCGAGGACGAGCCGACGTCGGCCGCCACCGAGCCGGCCGCCACGAAGGAGCCGATCGTCGAGGAGATGACGCCCGGTGACTTCGTCGACGACGAGACGCCCGGACGCCGCCTCGGCCCGCGGGGGGGTACGACCCGCCGCCGCACCGACGGACCTCCGCCGCTTTTCGAGGGGCAGGGGCAGCCCGCCTCCACCACGGAGACCAGGCCGGTCGAGAAGGTCGCGCCGCAGACGGATGTCTTCGACGACGACGACGAGTTCGACGAGGACATCGACGAGGGCGACATCGACGAGGGCGACATCGAGCAGCCGGATGCGCCGGACACGGCGCCGGCGGCCGAGCCGCTCGAGGCGATCGACGCCGAGGCGCTCGGACTCCCGACGGGTCGCGACGCCCAGATCGCCTACCTCACCAACTCCTACAAGGGGATCGGTGAGAAGACGGCCGAGCAGGTCGTCGACGCCTTCGGGGACAGCCTCTTCGAGGTTCTGAACAACGAGCCGGACCGTGTGCGCGATCTCCTCCCGGCCGGTCGGGCGGACCATCTGCTCGAGGCGTGGGAAGAGGACATCGAACGCCGGGTCGTCCGGCTCGCAACGGACCACTGACGGCGACCGCTGGCTCGAGGGGGTGGTTCGCACGGCGCATGGATGCGCTGGCGCGCGACCTCCTCGGGCAGCGGATCCGTTCCACCCTGGCCGGCGAGACCGTCGTCGGCCGCATCGTCGAGACCGAAGCCTATCTCGGTCCCGAAGACGCCGCGTCCCATGCGGCGACCCGGACCGGCGTCACCGATCGGAATCGACTCATGTTCGGGCCGGCCGGCTTCGCCTACGTATACCGGATCTACGGGATGCACTGGTGTCTCAACGTCACCGGCGGACGGTCCGTCGACGAGGTCGGCGCCGTCCTGATCCGGGGCGCCGAGATCGTCGAGGGTCGCCCGGTCGCCGCCCGACGCCGTGGGCGTGAGGACCACCTCGCCGACGGGCCCGGGAAGCTCTGTCAGGCCCTCGCGGTCGACGGGTCGCTGGGCGGCCACGATCTGACCACGGCACCGCTCGAGATTCTCCCCGGTGACCCCGTCCCGGACGACCGCGTGCGCCGCACGGGTCGCGTGGGCATCCGATCGGCCGTATCGTGGCCGCTCCGCTATCTCGTGGCCGGGAGCCCGGGCGTGTCCCGCGCCGCGGTCCACGCCGGCGACGTCTCGGCCCTCCCCGAACCCCTCCGGACCGACCTTCGATGACGGATCCCACCTGGATCTCGCTGCTCCCGCCCGTGCTCGCGATCGTCCTGGCGATCTGGAGTCGGCAGGTCTACCTGTCGCTCGCCGGAGGCGTCTGGCTGGGCTGGACCATCATGAACGGGTGGAATCCGCTGGTGGGACTGGCGGTCACGATCGAGGAGCTCGTCGCCGTGCTGGGAGAGCCCGGTGACGCGAAGGTGATCCTGTTCACGCTGGTCATCGGCGCCATGATCGCGACGATCGAGGTATCGGGCGGCGTGAAGGGGTTCACGCGCGTCCTCGAGGAGAGGGCGCTCGTGAAGAGCGCGAAGGGCGCGCAGCTGCTCGCCTGGGTCACCGGCTTCATCATCTTCATCGAGTCGAACATCACGGTGCTCGTGGCCGGGTCGGTGGCGCGCCCGCTGATGGACCGGTACCGGAGCTCCCGCGAGAAGCTCGCCTACATCATCGACTCGACCTCCGCGCCGATCTGCATCCTGATCCCGATGAACGCCTGGGGCGCGTACAACATCGGGATCCTCGAAAGCCTCGGCGTGCAGGGGGCCGTCGGCGTGTTCGTCACCTCGATCGCCTTCAACTTCTACGCCATCGCGGCGGTGACGCTCGCGCTGGTGGTCGTCCTGTTCGACTGGAACGTCGGTCCGATGAAGAAGGCCGAGGCCCGCGCAGCGACCGGCCAGGTCATGTGGGAGGATTCGGTGCCGGTCGTCGACGAGTCCGTGCTGTCGCCGGAGACCAAGCCCGGCGTAGAGCCGCTCGCACGAGACATGATCGTCCCCATCACGGTCATGGTCCTCACGATGCCGTTCGGCCTCTGGGTCACGGGCGGGGGCAACCTCCTCGAGGGCAGCGGCAGCACATCGGTGCTGTGGGCGGTGACCGCGGGCCTGTTCACGTCGTGGGCACTCCTGCTCGCGCGCCGCGCCTTCAACGTCGACGAGCTCATGAAGACGGCCCTCAAGGGGGCCGGTGGACTCGTGCCGCTGGCGCTCATCCTCCTGCTGTCGCTGGCGATGAAGAATGTGGCGGCTGCGCTGGAGACGGGGCCGTACGTGGCGCAGCTGGTGTCCGGCGGACTTCCGCTCGCGATCTTCCTTCCGCTCGCGTTCATCGTCTCGGGCGGGATCGCGTTCAGCATCGGGACGTCGTGGGGAACCTTCGGGATCATGCTCCCGATCGTGGTGCCGGCGGCGGCGGTCCTCGGCCTCCCGCTGGCGCCCTTCGTCGCGGCGGCCCTCGCCGGCGGCATCTTCGGCGATCACTGCTCGCCCATCTCGGACACGACCATCATCTCCTCGATGGCCGCGGCGACGGACCACATCGACCACGTGCGTACCCAGCTCCCGTACGCTCTCACCGGTGGGCTGATCGCCACCATCGGGTTCGCGATCACCGGAGCTCTCCTCTAGGGGCGACGTCGGCTGTCACACGAAGGCGCCTTCGGGGTTCCAGCCCGTCCCTGCCTCTATCAGATTCAGAGGCTGCCCCCGGCCGGCGATCGCACGCAGGCGAAGCGCCGCGGAGGGACGACGTTCGAAGGAATCCGGAGATCCCGTTGAATATCATCGTCTGCATCAAGCGGACTCCCGACACGGAGACCCGCATCAGCATCGCCGACGGCGGTGCATCGATCGACCCCTCGGGGGTCAAGTTCATCGTCAGCCCCTACGGCGAGTTCGCCGTCGAGAACGCCCTCCGCACGAAGGAAGCGGCCGGCGACGGAAACGTGACCGTGCTCACGCTCGGCGATGCCTCGTCTCAGGAGACCCTCCGCTCCGCGCTCGCCATGGGTGCCGACGCGGGGATCCTGCTCGAGGGGGAGCCGACGCAGGACGGACTCGCGACCGCGAAGGTCCTGGTGGCCGAACTCGAGCAGCACGAGCCGGATCTCGTGCTCCTCGGTGTGAAGGCGGCCGACGACGATCAGCAGCAGGTGGGCCCGATGGTCGGCACGCTGCTGGGTCGCCCGTGCGTGACGGCCGTGTCGGCCTTCACGGTCGAGAACGGTGTCGCGACCTGCCACCGCGAGGTGGAGGGGGGGACCGAGATCGTCGAGGTGATGCTTCCGGCCGTTCTGACGATCACCAAGGGTGACTTCGATCCGCGCTATGCGTCGCTCAAGGGGATCATGGCGGCCAAGCGGAAGCCCATCGAGCAGAAGGAGGCCGCGGCGGTCGAGTCGCGCCTCCAGACCGTCTCGCTCGAGCTTCCGCCCGAGCGGCCCGAGGGTCGCATCGTCGGAGAGGGAGCGGATGCCGCGCCGGAGCTGGCGCGGCTCCTTCGTGAAGAAGCCAAGGTGCTGTGAGGAGTGGATCGATGAGCAACGTTCTCGTGATTTCGGAACAGCGGGACGGCGCCGTGCGCGGCGTGTCCCACGAACTTCTCACCGCGGCCCGGTCCGTCGCCTCGGGTCTCGGAGGGTCGGTGCACGCGCTGACCGTCGGAGATTCGACGCCGACCGGTGCGGACGCTCTCGGTGCCTTCGGGGCCGAGACGGTGAAGGTCGTCGCGGACGACGGCTTCTCCGCGTACTCCGGGGAGCGCTTCGCCGCGGCGATCGCCGAGATCGCCGGCGGTGGCGACTACGGAGCCGTGTTCTTCGCCGCGACGTCGCAGGGCAGGGACCTCGCGCCCCGGGTCGCAGCGCTGCTCGACGTGCCGCTGGCGGGTGACGTGACGGGGGTCGACGTGCAGGACGGCGGCGTGGTGTTCACGCGTCCGATCTACTCCGGCAAGGCCATCGCGACGGTGAAGCCGACGGCGACGCCGGCGCTCGCGACGCTCCGGCCGAACGTCTTCGCCGCGAGCGAGTCGGCGGCCGCCGGGTCGGTCGAGTCGGTGTCGGTCGAGGTATCGGATGTGGCGACCGCCACGGTGACCTCGTTCGAGGCGGCCGGGGGCGACATGGATGTCGCCGAGGCGTCGGTCGTGGTCGCGGGTGGACGCGGTCTGAAGGACCCGGACAACTGGAATCTCCTCACCGACCTGCGCGACGCGATCGGCAACGACGTGGCGGCGCTGGGCGCATCACGTGCCGTCGTGGACGCCGGATGGCGACCGCACGGCGAGCAGGTGGGGCAGACCGGAAAGACGGTCGCGCCGAAGCTCTACTTCGCGGTCGGCATCTCGGGTGCGGTCCAGCACCTCGCCGGAATGCGGTCGGCCGGAACGATCGTGGCGATCAACAAGGACCCGGACGCGCCGATCTTCCAGGTGGCCGACTACGGCATCGTGGGCGACCTGTTCGAGGTCGTGCCGGTGCTGACCGACGAGATTCGGGAGCTGAAGTCCGGCGGTTGATCGGCGGACTCCACGGTTCGGAGCGGGAGCTCCGGAACGGAGTCAGCGGGGCGGTCGGCCGAGCAGCGGGACCGGGTCGACCGGCCGCCCCCACCTCCACACCTCGAAGTGCAGGTGCGGTCCGGAGACGTCTCCGGTCGCGCCGCTCAGCCCGATCACCTGACCGGGTCCGACGTCCCGCCCGGTGACGACGTCGACGCGGGACAGGTGGGCGTACAGCGTCCACACGCGCCCGCCGTGGTCGATCCAGACCGCGTTGCCGTAGGCCCCCTGCCGTCCGGCGAAGGCGACGCGGCCCCCGGACATGGCCCGCACGGTGGTTCCCGAGGGGACCCCGAGATCCACACCTCGGTGGACCTCCGGGAGAATGCCCCGGAAGCGCACGCCGAACGCGGACGTCATGGGTGCGTCGTCGACCGGCCACCGCGGAATGGCGCATCCCGCAGACAGCACGAGGCCGAGGACTAGAAGGGGCGCGATCCTGCGTCCGGTGGTCACCGAGCGCCGGCCGAACCCCCGGATGGCCGTGGCACGACGACTCGTGCGGTGCGTACCTCGGCTCATTCGATGTGCCCCTCGACCGGGTCCAGCCACTCGGCCGACTCGCGTGCCCCGCCCTCGCGGTCCAGATGCAGGATCCGGAGCGGATCTCCGGCCTTCACGGCCGACTCCGAGGGGTGGATCACCGCAAGCCCGTCCGCACGCGCGAGGGTGTGGACGAGGCCCGAGGTCTGATCTCCCGCGGAGTGCGCGTGGAGGCGCCCGTGGGCGTCCGCGTCGAGCGTCACGCGGGGAAACATCACGAACCGCGGGTGGGTGGGGAGATCCTCGCCGGCGACCACGTCGAGGGCCGACCGGTACACCCGCGTATGACCGGCGAGGCGCCGCAGGAGCGGGCGGACGAAGAGCTCGAACGTCACGAAGGCCGATGACGGATTGCCCGGGAGGCTCGCGACGAGCAGCGGGCGGCGTCCCGCTCTCGGGATACGACCGAACCCGAAGGGACTGCCCGGGCGCATCATGACCCGCCAGAAGTCGAGCTGGAAGCCGACGGTATCCAGAGCCCGCTTCACGAGGTCGCCGGTCCCCATCGAGGCGCCACCGATCGTGACCAGGACGTCGGTGTCCATCGAGGCCTCGATCCGTTCGACCAGTGCGTCGAGGCGGTCCGGAGCGGGGGAGCTCTCGTGGGCGATTCCGCCCGAGGCCCGGACGGACGCCGCGATCATCGGGCCGTTCACGTTCGGGAT
>DATFJS010000265.1:0-3437 GCA_035269045.1 Longimicrobiales bacterium
TCCTCGAGTGTTACTATAGTGTAATTTCGCCACGATTCCCGGAGTGAGGACCCATGACGAAGCTTTCGAGCCGGACCCGTGCCCAGGGTGCGTCGGTGGTGACCACGCTTCCCGCGGAGGTGGTTCGCAGGCTGGGCATCCCCGCCGGCGTGGAACTCCTCTGGATCGAGGACGGGCTGGGGGGCTTCCGGGTGGTGCCGAATACGCCGGAGCTCGAGGAGGCGCTGGACGCGCACGAGGCGATCATGGTCGAGTACGACAGCGTGTTCCGTGAGCTGGCGAAGTGACGGGAGAGGACGCGCCGGAGGATGAGGTGTCCGGCGAGCCGCGCTGGCTCTCCGAGGCGATCCTCCTCGCGATCCATGCTCGACAGGTCGAGCGATACGGGGGTGCACACGGAGTGCTCGACGAGAACGTCGTGCGGTCGGCACTGGCACGTCCGAGACACCGGTGGAGCGACGACGAGGACGCGGATCTCGCGGACCCCGCGGCAACGTATCTCGTCGGGTTCTCTCGTTCGCAGGGCTTCCGTGACGGGAACGAGCGCACGGCTCTCGCCGCCTCGCTCGTCTTCCTCTCCCTGAACGGTCGCGCGCCGCATGTGCCCCCGAAGGAGATCTACGCGGTCTGCATGAAGGCTGCCCTCGGGGAGGCCGACGACGAGGCGGTGGCGCGGTACCTTCGGGACCGGATCGAACCAGCCGAGTGAGGTGTCGGCGGGGTGGATATCGCCCACCCGCCGTCATCTGCTCCTCCGCGCCAGGTACGCGCTGCCCCTATGGTGCGTACCCGCCGTGGTCAGCGGGATCCGGCCGAATCGGCGTCCGGGGCATCGAGCGGTCGGTACACCACCGAATCGAGCGCCGTGGACACGTCGGCCCAGACGCCCCGCATGAACTCGAGGTCGTCCCCATGGACGTCCGCGAAGGTCAGCAGCTGTTCCTCCGTCACACCGAGCTCCCGCAGCACCGAGTCCTTCACCGGTCCCTCGAGCGCCGGCTGCGACCGAAGGAGAGCCGCCGTACGGATCTCGACGTAGGCATCCACGAAGGCCTCCCGGTCGATGGTCTCCGGAGGCGACTCGCCCGCGCAGCCGGGTGCGGCGGCGGTCATGCCCACGCACACCACGAGCCCCGCGACCCGGCGGATGGGGCGGGGAATGTTCGTCGAAAACCGCATCGTGGACCTCCGGCGGGGCCATACGAACCGACGTGCGAGGCAACTCCAGCCGCTCGTCGGGTAATGTGACAGGAAGCGAACTCGTCACTTCAATGATACCAGCATCCATGCGTCATACCACGCGAAGCCCACTCGTGCTCCTCCTGGCCGCCGTGATGGTGGTCGCGGCGTGTGCCGTGAACCCGGCCACGGGCGAACGCCAGCTCTCGTTCATCGGAGAAGGTCAGGAGATCGAGATGGGCCGGCAGTCCGATCCGGCCATCGTCGCCCAGTACGGGCTCTACCCGGACTCGTCCGTCCAGCGGTACGTCCGCGACATCGGGCTGGAGCTCGCCTCCGTGTCGGAGCGCCCCGACCTGCCGTGGACGTTCCGGGTGCTGGACGACCCGTCCATCAACGCCTTCGCCCTGCCCGGCGGGTTCATCTATGTGACCCGCGGGATCCTGGGCCATCTCGAGAGCGAGGCGCAGCTGGCGGGCATCCTCGGGCACGAGATCGGACATGTGACCGCGCGGCACAGCGTCAACCAGATGAGCCGCGCGCAGCTCGCCACCCTCGGCCTCGGCGCGGCGATGGTGTTCTCGGAGGAGGCGCGGCGGTTCGGTGACGTGGCCCAGACCGGACTCAGCCTCGCCTTCCTGAAGTTCGGGCGCGACGACGAGGACGAGTCCGACGAACTCGGCGTGCGCTACATGACGCGCCTCGGGTACGATCCCCGGGAACTGGCGGACGTGATGGAGATGTTGTCCGCCTCGAGCGATCTCGCCGGCGGCGGACGCCTGCCCGAGTGGCAGTCCACCCACCCGAATCCGGAGAATCGCGTCGAGTCGATCCTTACGAGGGTGTCCGAGCAGAACCTCGTTCCGGCCGATCCCATCGTGCGCGGCGAAGCCTTCGTCCAGCGTCTCGACGGCCTCACCTACGGCCGGAATCCTCGCGAGGGGTTCGTCGAGGACGGGATCTTCCATCATCCCGACCTCGCCTTCCGCTTCAGTCCGCCGGCCGGGTGGGAGGTTCTCAATCTCAAGCAGGCCGTACTGGCGGGTCCGCCCGAGCAGGACGCGATCTTCGAACTCACCATCGAGAATGCGGAGCCGGGGGCGGCGGTGCGGGCGTTCGCCGCGCAGCAGGGGGTTCGCACCTCGCAGGCGGTCGAACGAAGCGTCAATGGGCTGCCCGCGCTCGTGATGGACTTCCGCGCCACGGCGGACAGCGGAGAGCTGCAGGGACAGGTCGCCTTCATCCGCTACGACGGCACCACCTACCGCCTGCTCGGATACGCACCGGCGCAGCGATGGGCGAGTCGCGAAGGCGCGATCGAGGCCACGATCCGGTCGTTCCGGGAGGAGACCGACACGGAGATCCTGTCGGTCGAGCCCGCGCGGATCCAGCTGGTGCAGCTGTCGGGGGCTGAGCCGATGAGCGCCTTCCTGGAGCGCTACCCGAGCTCCATCCCGCCGGAACGTGTCGCCCTCCTCAATCAGGTCGGCGTCGACGGGGTTCTCCAGGAGGGTCCGGCGAAGCGCGTGACCGGCGGACGCTGATCCGGAATCCCGGCATCATACTTGTACATATAGAGGGTGCGCGGGTCGCGCGTCTGCCGAATCGGCAGGCGGTCCCGATGATCACCTCACCCCGACGACGATGCTGAACTTCGACCGACTCACGGTGAAGGCGTCCGAGGCGCTCGCCACGGCGAGCCGAGACGCCCAGAACCGCGGAAATCCGGAAATCCACGGCGTGCACCTGCTCCTCGCCCTCCTGGATCAGGAGGAGGGGATCGTGACGCCCGTACTCTCCAAACTGGGTGTGGCGGTACCTCTCGTCCGCCAGCGCACGCTCGAGGCCATCGACCGGATGGCCCGAACGGAGGGCGGTAGCCAGGCACGCCTCTCGCGCGACCTCACGCGGGCCCTCGACGTGGCGGAGTCGGAGAGTCGCGCGCTGGGGGACGAGTACGTATCCACGGAGCACTTCCTGCTCGGACTCACCGAGGAGAAGGACGACGCCGGAAAGATCCTGCGCGAGGCGGGTGCGCAGCTCGCATCGGTCAAGGAGGCCCTCGAGGCGGTCCGCGGCCCCCACCGGGTCACGGATCAGAACCCGGAAGACAAGATGCAGGCGCTGAAGCGCTTCAGCCGTGACCTCACCGACCTCGCGCGACGGGGAAAGCTCGATCCGGTGATCGGGCGGGACGAGGAGATCCGGCGCGTGATCAAGGTCCTCGCCCGGCGAACCAAGAACAATCCGGTCCTCAT
>DATFJS010000266.1:0-8164 GCA_035269045.1 Longimicrobiales bacterium
CGCCTCCGCGCGGACGCCTATCTGGCCGCCGGCCTCGACATGGTGGAGGAGGGACTCATTCCCGCCCACTCCTTCTGGGGCACGATCAACTGCAACGGCGTGAGCGCCGACGGCGACATCTGCGGCGTGACCACCACCAGCGGGCTCGCCTGGAAGATCCCGGGCCGGGTCGGCGACTCCCCGATCCTCGGCGCGGGCCTGTACGTGGACAACGATGT
This sequence comes from Longimicrobiales bacterium, assembly GCA_035269045.1. Lineage (GTDB taxonomy): Bacteria > Gemmatimonadota > Gemmatimonadetes > Longimicrobiales > Gaopeijiaceae > Gaopeijia. Next base: position 219 of record DATFJS010000266.1, read on the forward strand.
GGGTGCGGCGGGTTCGACGGGTCGGGGCGAGGCGAACCTCTACAACCTCTCGTCGTTCATGATCGTCGAGTTCATGCGTCAGGGCATGGCGCCGAAGGACGCCGGCATGGCGATGCTCGAGCGGATCCGCGCCAACAATGTCGAGCCGAGGCTTCAGCGAGATGACGTGGAGCCCAGCTTCGACGTGCGCTTCTTCATCGTGAACAAGGCGGGCGACTACGCCGGCGTGGCGATGTACGGCACCGCCGAGAACCGCTTCGCCGTCTGCGACGAGAATGGTGCGCGGGAGGAAACGCTCGAGGGGCTGCTCGAGGGGTGAGTCGGAGCCCTACCGGGCGGCGGCCGCCGCCGTCAGGATGTCAACCTGGGGCCTAGTCGAGGCGGATCCGAGCTCGATCGCGATGATTCTGGAGCACTTGGACGTCAGGGTCGACGACGACCTCCGACGGGCGCTGTGGAACGACGATTCGCACCGGGACGTCCCGGGTCGGTGAGATCCGCACTCGACGCGAGCTCATCCCGGCCTCCGTCCGCACCCCTACGTCCACCTCGACGTCCCCCGTACCCCGATTGGCGAGAACGAACGACACCGCCCACCCCGTCGCCTCCTCCTCGACCACAAGGTCACCCACCCCGAACTCGGGGAGGATCGTGTCGAAGAACCACTGATCGACGAACCGGTCGAACGCGTTGGGGTCCGGCGCGCGCTCCCTTAGATGAGCGAGCATCTGGGGAAGCCCTGGGAGACTGGTGCCGCTGGAGTAGGCGTCGACGAAGTCCCGGAGGCCGGCCAGCGCCCGCTCCCGGCCGATGACGTCGTGAAGCATCCACTGGACCCAGGCACCCTTGTCGACGGTGACGGCTCGACTCCCTCCCCCCGTCGGGAGGACTCTGGCCACCGCTGGCTCCCGGTCCACGCGTCGGCTGCTCAGGTACGTCGCTTCCAGCTGTCGGCGATACGACCGACCCGCCTCGACCCCGAGATGGTCGTCGACCAGGAGCAGGGATGCGTACGACGCCATCCCCTCCACCAGATGGTCCGAGCCCGGGCCGGTTCCGGCGCTAACCAGATTGCCCCACCACTGATGAGCCACCTCGTGGGCGGTGACGACGAAGGCCGTGGAGAGCCCGTTCACCGGTTGCGAGCGGAAACCCAGGTGCTCGGAGAAGGAGATATTCGTCGGGAAGCCGATGGCGTTCCGGGTCAGGCCCGGTACCTCGCTCAGCTTCAGGTCCTCCCAGGGGTAGGGATGGAACCAGCGCGAGTACGACGTCCGCGCCGCCAGCAGGGCGTCGAACATGGCCTCCACATTCCGATCGTGCTCCGGGAGGTGGTAGAGGGCCGTGCTCCCCTCTCGCCGTTCCGCCCATCGGCCAGCCAGAACGCTTATATCTCCCACGGGCTTCCGAGTGACCCACCGATCCAGAACCCGCCCCGCCACCGTGTCCGACTGTACCCGGTGCCCGACGACCGCGGTGCGGTAGGCGGCCGGGACATCCACGGTGATGGTGGTCGTGAAGAGGGATGCCCCCGGTGGGCGGAGCTGGCTCTCCTCCCCTTCGCTCTCCGAGGGTTCGGGCGGGACAGGGCGAAGCGCCTCCCGTGGCCGGATGCCGGCGTCGAAGCCGGGCTGGGGAAGAAACGAGTCACGGAGAGTGTGGAGCACCACGCCGGAGGGCAGCACGAACTGCTCGGTGCCCCCGCCGTTCCGGGTCACCCCCGCGGGATAGGTCCCGGTGAAGCTGAAGTTCAGCCGAACCGAGTCTCCCGGGGCGAGCGCGGGCGAGAGCGTCACCACGTGGAGGCCTGACCGGTCCTCCACCGGAATGCCACGCCCCTCCACCGACCACTCCACGGAACCCAGGGCGGGACGGACCGTGAAGGGGATACGGGTCAGGGCCCGGTCGTGCCGGTTGATCAGGTGGTAGCGCCCGGCCACCTCGGCGCGACCGGCGTCGGGCTCGAGCAGGATCTCGAGAGCCACATGGGACCTGGTAGGCAGCGACGCGTCCGACCAGCGGGCCGCGTTCATTCGCCAGTACTTCTCCGCGACCTCTCTCGCGGCCTCCCCCTGAAAGCCGGCTCGGACCTCGGCACCCAGGAGCACGACGAAAATCCCGGAGAGCACCGCGAAGGGCGCAACCGGCCGGAGGGCACGACCGATGCGGACTCCCACGGACGTGCGGGTGGCCGGATCTCGCTCCGTACGACGGAACACCACGATGGCCGTGGCCATGGTGGTGAGGGCCAGGGTCGCGACCCACGCGCGGTTGAGAACGATGGCGATACGGTCGAGCTGCAGCGGCCCCATGTCGGACCACTGGAGGGTACCTGCCATGGTCCAGTTCGTCACCCAGGTCGTGCTGGAATGCTGGAGGTAGCGAAGGCTGAGCATCAGGAGACCGAAGCCGATCGCGTAGGTTGTGTAGCGACTCCGGACGCTGGAGTAGACAAGCGTCGTGACGGCGGCCCACAGGGCCAGCGTCGGGAGCATGAGCGCGCCCCACACGAGCAGGAACGGAAGCAGATCGAGCCTGCCGCCGGGCTGCACCACGATCAGCGGGATCGTGGTGACGATGACGACACCCACCATGGCCAGGCAGACACCCAGAGCTGCCAGGGGTCGGGAGGCGAGCAGGACCCACGTCGGCGTGGGCGTGGCGAACTCGACCTCGTGGACTCCCACGACCCGCCCTCGGTGAAGCCCCTCCACGACGACGAACAGCAGGACGGTGCACATGGCGAAGCTGAGCGTTCCGAACAGCTGGGTGGCCAGGCCCCCGGAAGTCCTGATCAAGGGCTCGCCGAAGGGCCCGAAGGACTGTGCACCCTCGCTCCAGACGAGGCCCACGAGGAGCGCGGTCAAGCCCCAGAGCAGGGGCTGGCGTCGCGCCCCTCGGAGCTCGGTGGCGACGAGGGCCGCCAGCGTCCGGTAGGGGCGGGCGCGGCGGGACACCATTTCGAGGTCCCGCAGCGGTGGCGTTCGGGCACCCATGCCGGGGGCGACCGCCCCCGAGGCGACCCCCTCCGGCGCGGACCCGAACTGCGGGTCGGCCGACCGGGCGCCCCTCTCGCTGCCGGAAGCGCTCGTCTCGAGGGCCGCGGCCCGCCCTCGGGATCCGCCGGCGGGGCCGACCCAGCGCCGGGCCCGCCAGACCAGAAAGGCCGTGGCACCCACCCAGATCATGCGGTTGAGGAGAAGCAGACCGTCGTAGGGGATCGCCCCGGAGTTCACCTCTGTCACGCTCAACCCCGGGGCGAGGGCGACCCGCAAGTACCAGCGGAGCCCTGAGGGATCGAGGGTCATGAGCACCCCGTCTCCCACCGCGCCCAACCACGGCGGAGACCACGTGAGGAAGAACGGGAGGCTGAAGACCAGAAGGGCCGGCACCACCATCACGGAGAGGGGCTGCCGTGTCCGCGCACCCACGGCGAACGCCAGTCCGGCGAAACCGAAAAGGGCCGGCAGGGCGAAGGCGACCACCGGGTACGCATAGTTGACCAGGTCGAAAGGGCCCACCACCGCACCGCCGGCTCCGAGTACCTCGTAGAATCCGGCTAGTGCACAAACCTGGACGACGAGGGCCACACCCAGGGCCGCACCAACGCCGGCGAGCTTCCCGGTCACGTATTCCTCGGCCGTGAGGGGTGTCGCGTGAATCAGGTCCACCACGCGATGCTCGTCGTCCCGGATCACGCTCATCCCCCCGAGCACCGACGCGAAGAAGCCGAAGAGCAGGAACCCGCTCAACCCGAAGAAGAAGGAGAGGGCATGGACCGAGTTGGCGTATGGTTCGATGGGACCCGAGGGCCCGTCCCCCGAGGGCAGGGCCGCCGTCGACGACAGGCTGAGGGTCGTGACGACGGCACCGAGGACCAGAAGCCACCACAGGGGCCGACGCAGGGCACTCCGGGCCTCTGCTGCGGCCACCGTCAGGATCCGTGATTCGTTCACGCGACCGCCTCGTCCATCGAGGCTGGGCCGACCACCCCGCGCATCAGCAGCACGTAGGCATCTTCCAGGGTCGGCTCGACCGGCTCGAAGCCGTCCGGCCGCGCGCCATCACGCACGAAGCACCGAACCAGGCTCCGGCCCTCTCGGAGCAAGGTCCGGGTCACGGCGATGCGTCCGGCGGATTCCTCGGCCGTGCGAATCAGGTTCTGTCCAGCCTCGGCCTCCACGCTCCCCTCCAGCAGGCGTCCTCGGAGTGCGGCACGGGCCCGCCCGGGTGAGGTGGAGGCGAGGAGGCGGCCGGATCGAATGAAGGCGAGCCGCGGGCAGAGGGTCGCCACGTCGTCGACGATGTGTGTACTCAGAACCACCGTGCGGTGCTGGGCCAGCTCGGACAGAAGCGATGCCACGCGCATACGCTCCTCCGGATCCAGGCCCGCCGTGGGCTCGTCGATGATAAGTAGTTTCGGGTCGCCCGCGATGGCCTGGGCGATGCCGAGCCGGCGCTTCATCCCACCGGAGTACGCACCCGTCCGGCGGTCGGCGGCATCGGTGAGATTGACTCGCTCCAGCAGTTCGGCCGAGAGGTCGGTCAGGCCGCCCGGAGCCTCCACTCCCTTGAGTCGAAGCAGGTAGGTCAGCATCTCCCGGCCCGTGAGGTCGGGGTAGAAGCCGAAGTCCTGAGGCAGGAGGCCGAGCCTGGGCCAGACCCGTTCCGGGCGCCGCGTGACGTCCTCTCCATCCCAGAAGACCTTGCCGGCGGTGGGGTCCAGAAGACCGGCCAGGATCCGCATGAAGGTGGTCTTGCCCGAGCCGTTGGGCCCAAGGAGGCCGAACATGCCCGGGGGCAGATTGAGGCTGACGCCCTGGAGCGCCGGAACGGGTCCCGGATAGACCTTCACCAGGTCACGGACCTCGATCACGTGTCGCCGTCCGGGACGGGGAGTCGCATCGACTCCTTTACCGAGTCGAGGACGATGGTGGTCCGGGTGCTGGTCACGTTCTCGATCGTCCCGATCGTCTCGTTGAGCAGACGGCCGAGTGCGGCTGGATTCCGCGCCCGAACCTTGACCAGCCAGGAGTCCTCACCCGCGACGTGGTGCACCTCGAGAACCTGTGGGATCGCGGCGAGGTGCTCGCCCGACTTCATCTGCCCGAACTCCGAAACTCCGACGAAGACGAACGCGAGGAGCCCGAGGTTCAGAGACTCGGGGTTCACGCGAGCCGGGTACGCCTGGATCACACCCGTCTCTTCCAGCTTGCGGACCCGGGCATGGACGGCCGACGGGGCCATTTCAAGATGCCGCGCCAGGTCCGCGTTGGAAGTCCGGCCGTTGTCCTGCAAGATGGAGACGATGGTGCGGTCGATGGCGTCCATGGGGTCCTGCCCGCGTTCGAGGAGGGATACGACGACATGTTCGCCGACCAACCCGACGCGCGCAATATCGTCACCCCACTGCGATATATAGGGACGTTTCTTCGTCGGTGATAACAGGTATCCGATGTATCGTCGTATCCGGCGGGCGTCGCTCGGAGACGCGTCGCAGCCGCGGTCGAGGTTGCCTTCGACTCTTACCCGGCCGCCGCCTGCCCCGCCGTCCGCCCCGTCGACCAGGCCCACAGGAAGTTGTGGCCGCCGATCGGGCCGAAGGCGTCCAGGACCTCGCCGCACAGATGCAGGCCCGGCGTGACCCGGCTCTCGAGCGTGCGGGTGTCGACCTGGTCGAGCCGCACCCCGCCCCCCGTCACCTCCGCCTTCCTGTAGCCCTCGTCTCCCGTCCAAGGCAGTGGGTAGCAGGTGAGCAGCTGGACGAGCCGGAGCCGGTCCTCGCGGCGGATGCGCGCACGGGACGTGTCCCAGGCGACGTCGGCCTCCTCGACGATGGCGCGAGCAAGGCGATTCGGGAGTCGCTCCGCGAGCAGCGTACCGAGCTGCCCGGATCCCTCCTGCAGGTCCTCGTCCCACCGCTCCGCCGAGATCTCGCCCCAGCGCACCGTGATCCGCTCGTGCTCCTCGGGGTGTCGCGTCGCGGCGTGGGACGCGTTGAGCACGGCCGGCCCGCTGTAGCCCCGATGAGTGAACAGAAACGACCCTTCGACATCGATCCCGGCTTTCCCGTCGGAGCGCAGGGCCACGTTGAGCGTGACGCCCGCCAGCTCGGCGTGGACCGGTGGATCGGCCAGTAGAGGAGTGAGCGCCGGATAGGTCGGCGTCACCTCGTGACCGGTCGCCGCCGTCCAGCGGAGTCCATCCCCGTCGGAGCCCGTGGCCGGAACCGAGAGCCCACCCGTGGCCAGCACGACGGCGTCGAACGGCTCGGGGGCCTGGCCATCGACCATCACGCGCCAGCCCGCTCCCTCGGGCGAGATGTCGACCACCCGGGCGTCGAAGCGTATCTCTCCCCCCGCCTCCCGAACCGCTTCCACGAGGCGATCCCGAACGACCCGGGCCTTGTCGGCCACCGGGAAGAGCTTGTCGAACTCCGGCTCGTGCTTGAGCGCGATTCCGAGGTCGAACTCGAAGAAGTCGCGCTGCTCCTCCAGGGGCCACGCACGCAGCATCCGGCGGAGAGTGTTCGGGGACGAATCGGTGACGTACCGATCCGGACGGAAGGTGCCGGGCAGCACGTTGCACCGCCCTCCGCCGCTGATCAGGATCTTGCGACCCCCGTCCTTCGTTCGCTCGAACAGGACCGTGTCGGCTCCCACCCGCGCGGCGTGGATGGCGGCACACAGCCCCGCCGCCCCACCGCCCACGATCGCTACCCTTCGTCGCCGTCCGTTCATGACGACACGCTAACCTCCGCGACCGGTGACGACACACCCCGGGGGGCTGACGGCGGGGGACCATACGGGCATGTTCAACGGCATGTGGCTCTCCCTGCTCGAAGTCGTCGTCGGACTCGTGCTGCTCACCTTCGGCGCGAACCGGCTCGTATTCGGCGCGGCCTCCCTCGGCCGGCGCCTCGGACTGTCGTCCATCGTGATCGGACTCACGGTCCTGGCGACGGGTACGTCCGCTCCCGAGGTGGCGGTGTCCGTGCAGGCATCGCTGTCCGGCCGTGGAGAGGTGGCGCTGGGAAACGTCATCGGATCGAATATCTTCAACGTCCTGGTGGTGCTCGGACTTTCGGCGCTGGCCGGCGCTCTGGTCGTGAAGCGGCAACTGGTCCGCCTCGATCTCCCGGTGATGCTCGGTGTCGCCGTGCTGCCGCTGCTGCTCGGGATCGACGGTACGCTGTCGCAGGGGGAGGGATTCCTCCTGCTCGCCCTCCTGGTGGCGTACGTGGCCGTCCTCGTGTGGAGCACGCGCGGCGACGCCGCGCTCGAAACACCGGTCCCGGCCCTGTCCTGGGGCAGAACGGCGTTCTACCTGATCCTCGGCGGGGCCGGCCTCGTGATGGGGGCCAACCTCCTGGTCGGCGGAGCCTCCGCGATCGCCCGCAGCTTCGGGGTCAGCGAACTCGTCATCGGGCTCACGCTCGTGGCGGTGGGCACGTCGCTGCCCGAACTCGCCACGTCGATCGTGGCGGCGCGGCAGGGAGAGCGGGACATGGCCGTCGGCAACGTGGTCGGGTCCAACATCTTCAACGTGCTCGCCGTGCTCGGAGCCGGCGCGGCCGTGGCGGAGCTACCCGTGGCACCCGGGGTGATCAACTTCGACCTTCCGGTCATGATCGCGGTGACCCTCGCCTGCGTTCCCGTGTTCTGGACGGGCTGTCGGATCGCCCGCACGGAGGGGGCGGTCCTCGTCGCCTACTACGTGCTGTACCTGTCCTACCTGCTCCTGAACGCGACGTCCCACGACCTCGAGGACGACTTCAGGTTCGCGGTGGTGACCTTCGTGATCCCGCTGACCATTCTGGCCGCGGGCCTGGCCTGGTTCAGTGCGAGAGGGGAGGAGGAGGAATCGGACTGCGAACCGGATCCCGAACCCGCTGAAGAAGCAGGCCCCCGATGAGGAAGAACGCCGTGATCGCGAGCACGGCCCAC
>DATFJS010000267.1:0-2954 GCA_035269045.1 Longimicrobiales bacterium
AATATGTTCGCCGCTCAACTGATCCCGGTCTCGCTTGACCCGGACCCCTGGCTCGGTACATTCAGCCACACGCGGACGTAGCTCAGTTGGTAGAGCATCAGCTTCCCAAGCTGAGGGTCGCCGGTTCGAGCCCGGTCGTCCGCTCTGACGAAACCACGAAGGCCCCGCAGCGCTCATCGGCGTTGCGGGGCCTTCGTCGTTCCGGTGTCCCGATGGGCCGCGGCCTACCGATCCACCCGGAGCGCCTGCTCCTCCACCCATCCGGCGCGCCCGGCGTCCGCCCGGACCAGAGCGAACCCGGCCGAGCGGCCCAGCACGTCGATCTCCGAGTCCGCATCGGCGCGGTGCACGCGGGGGGCGGCGGATTCGGGCCTCGAGCGGAGGTCCGTGCCGGCGGCGACCACCGCGCGCTCGAGCGGCGCGTCCACGGGCTCCGTGAGACGGGCGGCGATGTAGCCCACCTGTCCGTCCGGGGTCTCGACCCGGTACCACTGTCCGGAACCGCCAACGACGCGCAGCGGCGTCGCCTCGGTGAGCTCCATCTGCTCGTCGGCACGGAGGGACGGCGCGGCGCGAAGCCGGATACCATCGTTCCCGGTGCGCACCCACGTTCCGTAGCGTGACCGATCGAGGTCGAGCGCCACGAGCGAGCGTCCGCTCGGCCGGAGATACGGGTCGGGATCGGTCGGCCCGCGCGAGTAGATGCCGAAGTGCAGGTGGGGCGGGGTGGTGATCGCGTTTCCGCTGTTGCCCACGAAGCCGAGCGTATCCCCGACCTCCACCCGGTCGCCGTCCGAAACCGCCTGCGAATCGAGGTGGGCGTAGTAGAGATTCCGGCGCATCTTCTCGTCGCGGAGCCAGACGACCTTGCCGCCCAGGTTGGTCACCTCGACGCGGTTCACGCGTCCGGCGACGGCGGCGACCACGGGCGTGCCCCGCCGGGCGAAGATGTCGACGCCGTGGTGCGACCGCCGTCCGCCGTCCCGGGCGACGCCGAACACGCTCTGGATCGACCCCATGCCGTGTCCCGCGACCGGGAACTCGAGGGCGGGGTCCTCGCCGAGGGTGAGCCGGTAGCTGCCGCTCACCAGCAGTTCGGGCTGAACCCGGACGATGAACTGACCGTCGCGGCTCGGTTCGTACTGCAGACTCCCGTCGGGGAGCGTGTCGGCGTCGACGGTGCGCGGGGCATCCTCCTCCTCGTCGGAGGGGACGCGCAGCAGGTCGACGAAGACGCGGCCGGGGGTTTCGGGGTCGACCTCGACGGAGACGGTGATCAGGCGCCCTCGGGGGGCGGTGAACCGATATCCGATCGCCGTCGGATCGCCGGCATCGAACCACCCCTCGTCGAGGATGGGAGGCTCGACCTCGACGGGCGACTCGATGGCCTCGCGCGCCTCGCGGAGCCAGGCCTGCGTGAGCGGCGTTCCGGCCAGGCCGGCGCGATGGAGGCTGGCAAGGTACTCCTGGTGGGGCGTCTCGCCGCGCCAGTCGGCCTGCATCTGCTCGACTTCCTCGCACCCGGACAGACCGAGTACGAGGAGCCCCAGAGTCATTCCCCTCAGTTGCCGCACCCTCGACCTCCAACGTCGGTGTAACGATTCGCCCTCCCGAATACGGCCCCACCCGGCAGGCGGTTCCGAACATACCGCACCATTGCGCGGTACAGGACTGCCGCCGGATCCCCTATCTTACACGGCTGGAGCGCACTTCCGCGCCCCCGTTCCCAGAGAACACGTCAAGAACGCGCCCGACGTCCGCGCCTTCCGTCCGCACGAATCCATGGTCCGCATCGCATCGATCGATACCGGGAGCATCGCCGACGAGCTCGAGCTCGAGATCGGCACCCGGATCATTCGCATCAACGGCCAGCGTGTGCGCGACAACATCGATCTGACGTTCCTCCTCGCGGACGACGAGGTCGAGGTCGAGACGGTCGGGCCCGACGGGGACGCGATCGTGTACGAGATCGAGAAGGACGCGCACGACGACCTCGGGATCATCCCCGCGCCCGACACGATCCGCGAGTGCGCGAACAAGTGCGTGTTCTGCTTCATCGACGGCAACCCCACCAACGTCCGCAACTCGCTGTGGCTGCGGGACGACGACTTCCGGCTGTCGTTCACGTACGGATCGTACGTGACGCTGACGAACCTGGGCCCCAAGGGATTCCAGCGGCTGATCGACCAGCGGCTCTCGCCCCTGTACGTCAGCGTCCACGCGACCGATCCCGAGGTACGGATCCGCCTGCTGCAGAACGAGCGGGCCGGTCTGATCATGGACCAGCTCCAGCAGTTTGCCGACGCGGACCTCGAGGTGCACACGCAGGTCGTGCTGTGCCCCGAGTGGAACGACGGCGAGCACCTCGATCGGACGATCGAGGACCTCTGGGGCCTCGGTCCCGCGGTGAGGTCGCTGTCGATCGTGCCGGTGGGTCTGACCAAGTACAACGTGAACAAGCCCGTCCGACCGCTGCGGCCCGACGAGGCGCGGGCCGCCATCCACCGCGTCGAGGAGGCGCGCGAGCGCGGGCTCCGTGAGCGCGGTGAGGCGTGGGCGTATGTCGGCGACGAGATGTTTCTCATCGCAGAGACGGGCCTTCCCGACGATTCCTACTACGGGGACGACGCGCTGCTCGAGAACGGGGTTGGGGCGGTCGCCGACTTCCTGCACAGCTTCGAGGACGGCCTCCGCGACATCCCCCGCTTCGACGGCCGCCGGATCCGGATCGTGACCGGTGGCTCGATGGCGCCCTTCCTGGAGGAGCGCGCGCCGCTGCTCGCCGAAGCCACGGGAGCCCAGGTGCTCGTCGACCACATTCGGAACGACTTCTACGGCGAGATCGTCACCACGGCGGGTCTTCTGGCCGGTCGTGACGTTCTCGCCCAGATCGGCCCGGGCGCATCGGATCCCGTCCGCGCGGGCGACATCGTCCTCATCCCCGGCGAGTCGCT
>DATFJS010000268.1:0-2759 GCA_035269045.1 Longimicrobiales bacterium
GCCTCGAGGAGCGAGTTGGACGCGAGGCGGTTGGCGCCGTGCAGACCCGTACACGCGACCTCGCCGGCCGCGTACAGGCCCGGGAGCGACGAGCGGCCGTCGACGTCGGTCCGGATGCCCCCGCAGGCATAGTGCGCGGCCGGTACCACGGGGATTCCGTCGACGAAGGGGTCGATCCCGCGTTCGCGGCACTGTTCGATCGCCGCCGGGAATCGCCGGGCGAATGCGTCGGAATCGATGGTCGAACAGTCCAGCAGGACGTGCTCGTCGCCGGTCTCCCGGAGCACCTGATGGATCCCGCGAGCCACGTGATCGCGGGGGGCGAGCGACCCGAGTGGATGACGCCCCTCCATCACCGGCGCTCCGCCGAGGGTCCGCAGCTGGGCCCCCTCGCCACGGACGGCCTCGGAGATCAGGAAGGCCGGGTCGTCGGTGGGATGGAGGGCGGTCGGGTGGAACTGGACGAACTCGAGGTTCATCACCTCCGCGCCTGCCCGGTACGCCATCGCGACGCCGTCCCCGGTGGCGATGCCCGGATTCGTGGTGTGGCGGTAGGCCTGTCCGAATCCGCCCGTGGCGAGGAAGGTCACCCCCGCCTCGATCTCGACACGGCGACCGGTCGGATCGAGCCCCACGAGACCCGTGCAGGCCCGTCGACCCCCGACCGCGGACGTCCGCAGATCGACCGCGATCAGGTCCTCGACGATCTGGAGGCGCTCGGACCGTTCGCTGGCCTCCAGAAGCGCCGACTCGATCGCCCGCCCGGTCCGGTCACCGGCGTGGACGATGCGACGGTGCGAGTGTCCCCCCTCACGCCCGAGCGACAGTCGCGCGTCCGGGTCGCGATCGAACCGGGCCCCCCACGCCATCAGATCGCGCACCCGCTCCGGTCCCTCGCGGACCACGAGTTCCACCACCCGCCGGTGGCAGAGACCGGCACCCGCCACGAGCGTGTCCCCGACATGGAGCCCGGGATCGTCCGCATCGCTCATGACCGCGGCGATGCCGCCGCGCGCATAGTTGGTGTTCGAGGCCGCGCGATTCTTCTTGGTCACCAGCAGCACGGACGCGGACTCGGCGGCCCGGAGGGCGAAGGTCAGCCCCGCGATGCCGCTCCCGACGACCACGACGTCCACCTCGATCTCGAGGGGGCTCGAAGTGCCGCCGCCATTGGGTCGCGTCATCTCGGCCGTCTCGTCATGTCGGCTCCCCGGCGAGTACGCGGTCAAGGAGTGCCTGCAGGATGTCCTCCCCCCGCTCCACCCGCAGGTGCTGCTCGAGGACGAAGACATCTCGCGCGTCGGGGACGTGGGCCTGGAGCTTGATGGCGTCCTTCTCCGTGACGATCAGCGGGTACGGACCGCCGCGAAGCCGGGCGATCTCCTCCGCCGTGAACGCGTGATGATCCGGGAAGTCGGCGCGGTCCGCCACGTCGAGCCCTAGAGATCGGACGGCGGCGACCACGCTGTCGGGATCGGCTACCCCGGAGACCACCCGAAACGGTCCGTCGCCGGCCGGATCCGCCTCGGAGCCGGCGCCTGCGGCCGCTTCGGTGTCCCTCCCCCAGTCGGCGAGCGGACGGATGCGGCCGGGCGCGAGGTGCATCCGCACCACGGGGCGCGTGAGCCCCAGATCCCGGACCGCTCTCTCCACCCGGTCCGCCTCCCTCTCGTCCGCACTCTTCCGCGTGATCACGAGGACGTCCGCGCGATCGAGCGCCCGTGCCGGCTCCCGGTACGGACCTCGGGGCACGACCGGACCGGGGAACTCCTCCTCCGCCGCGAGCAGCACGATGTCCAGGTCGCGTCCGAGCCGACGGTGCTGAAAGCCGTCGTCCACCACCGCGACGTCGGCACCGGCCGCCGCGGCCGCCGTCACCGCGGCCACCCGGTCGGGATCCGCCACTACGGGTACGTCCGGCGCCCACCGCCGGTGCAGATCGACTTCGTCCGAGCCGTACCCGCGCATCACGATCGAGGGCCGCGCGCCGCCGGCCCGAAGACGCGCCACGACCCACCGGGTCACCGGGGTCTTCCCGGTCCCCCCGACGGTCAGGTTCCCGACGCTCACGACCGGAAGGTCGGGGTCGTGCACCGTGGCGATGCCGAGCCCGTAGGCCAGATTCCGCCCGATCATCACGAGTCGGTACAGGCCGGACAGCGGAAGGAGGGCGACCGACGCGATCCGGCCCGCGAGGCCCGCCCGCCCGCGCCACATGCGTCGCACCCACGCGTCCCGGCCACCCGCACGGTTCTCGCGTCCCGCGGGGCGTGACCGGGGCAATGGCCGCGACGTCATGACGGGCCACTCGAAGCGGGTGAAGCCGGGTCTTCCGGGGGCGACGCCAGCGGATCACCGGCCGTCTGCCGGGCGGACGCCGTCAGCTCGTCCATCGCCGCCTGCACGCGCTCCCGCAACGCCTCCATTCCCGCTTCGTCGAGATCCGGCGGGACGTGTACCGGGTCGCCGTACCGGATGTGGACGCGCGAGAACGGTCGGGGAATCGAGAATCGGTCCCACGAGGAGAGCCGCCACGCACGCGACATCCCCACCCCGATCGGGATGATCGGGACCCCGCTGCGACCGGCGAGCACGAGCGGGCCGGTCTTCATGACCTCCCTCGGGCCCTGCGGACCGTCCGGGGTGACCGCCAGCACGCGTCCGGATCGCCCGGCGCGCAGCAGCTCGCGGAGGGCGCGGACGCCGCCGCGCGTCGACGAGCCGCGTGCGGTTCCGTATCCGAGGCGCTGGAGTACGCG
>DATFJS010000269.1:0-4941 GCA_035269045.1 Longimicrobiales bacterium
CGATGCGCTCCGCGGCGGCGCCGTCCCCATACGGATTGGAGGGCGATGCCGCACCCGCACCGCCTCCGGACGCACCGTCGCGGTTCGGGCCATGTGCCAGCGCCGACTCCGCGGCGGCGAGGATGCGCGTCGGATCCGTCCCGACCAGCTGGGCCACCCCGGCGTCCACACCTTCGGGCCGCTCGGTGACGTCTCGCAGAACCAGGACCGGCACGCCGAAGGTCGGCGCCTCCTCCTGGATGCCGCCGGAATCGGTGAGGACGAGATCCGCCTCCCGGAGTGCGGCCACGAGATCGAAGTAGTCGACCGGGTCGGTGAGGGAGATGCGGGGGTGGTCGCCGAGGATCTCGTGCGCGGGCTCGCGTACCTTCGGATTCGGGTGCACCGGGTAGACGATCCGGATGTCTTCGTGCCGGTCGGCCAGCTCACGCACGGCGCCGAAGGCCGCCCGCATCGGGGCCCCGAACGATTCGCGGCGGTGCGCGGTGAGCAGGACGAGCCGGTCATCCGACTCGATGGCGGCGCGCAGGGCGTCATCCGCGATCGGGCGATTCTCCCGTCCGATGTGCCGAAGGGCGTCCACCACGGTATTCCCCGTCACGTGCAGGGCGGTCTCCGGCACCCCCTCACGCCGGAGATTCTCCGCGGAGGGGCCGGTCGGCGCGAAGTACCAGTCGCTGAGGACGTCGGTCACGCGGCGGAAGATCTCCTCCGGCCAGGGCGCCCACTTGTCGTGGCTGCGCAGGCCCGCCTCCACGTGCCCGACCCTGACCTTCTCCAGAAAGCCGACGAGCGCGCCGAAGCAGACGGTCGCCGTATCGCCCTGCACAAGGATCGCCTCGGGAGTCTCCGCCTGGACGACGTCGCGGAGGCCGTCGAGGCACCGGTGGGCGACGTCGTACAGTGTCTGGCCCGGCGACATGATCTCGAGGTCGTGCGCGGGCTCGAGGTCGAACACGTCGAGGACGCCGTGCACCAGTTCGTCGTGCTGGCCGGTGAGGACGAGGCGCGGATCCACCTCCGAACTGCGGGCGGCCAGCGCCCGCATGACGGGCGCCATCTTGATCGCCTCCGGACGGGTGCCGACCACGACCAGGACGCGGGGACGTGTGTCGCTCATGACGGACCTCCCCCGCTCTGACGCATCTGACGTCGCAGGTCGGTGATCTCCCCGCGAAGTTGCGCGACCATCTCGGCCAGGAAGCCCACGCCGACCAGAAGCACGCCGATGGTCGTGAGCAGGATCACCAGATAGAGAAGCGGTCGAAAGCCCATGCCCATACCGAATCGAAGCCAGAGCGCCACCAGTCCGACGAGCACGCCCGATCCGAACAGGAACGCGCCCACCGAACCGAAGAGCACCAGCGGCTTCTGGGAGAATCGTAGCAGGAAACCCACCGCGAGCAGGTCCAGGACCCCGATCACCACCCGCCAGGGGCCCGTGAACTTCGAGGTGCCCGCGCGGCGGGGGAAGAGCGTGATGTCGATCTCGCCGACCGACCAGCCGCGAGCGTGTGCGAGGACGACGAAGTACCGGTGCCAGTCGTGGCGCAGGTGGAGGTCGAGCAGCGTGTCCCGATGGAACGCCTTCATCGAATTCATGTCGGATACCGGGACGTCGAAGAGACGTCGACCGAGGCTGTTGTACACCGCCGAGACCCCGCGCTTCTCGTAGGCGCCCACCTTCCGGCCGGTCACGATGTCCCAGCCCGCCTGCAGCTCCTCCAGGAAACGCGGGATCTCGTCCGGAAGGTGCTGAAGGTCCGCGTCGAAGAGGACGATCCACTTCTTCCGTGTCGCCTCGGTCCCGGTGACCATCGCCTCGGTCTTTCCGAGGTTGACCCGGTGACGGACCACGCGGAACGCATCCCATCCGCTGGCCTGCCGCTCGGCGATGTCCCCCGTTCCGTCGGTCGATCCGTCGTCCACGAGCACGACTTCACCGCGCAGATCGTATCGATCGAACGCCTCTCGCAGCTCGCGAACGAGCTCCGGAATCATTTCGACCTCGTTGTACGCGGGCACGACGACGCAGAATTCGCGGCGTGTCTCTCCGGTGAGCGAGGCGGCGGCGGACTGGACCTCTTCCAGCATCCGCGGCTCCAGCGACTGCAGAGACGCCGCCATCAGACCCGCTTCCGCATGCGAGCCGGCAGGATGCCCATCTGATCGCGATACTTGGCCACGGTGCGCCGGGCGATCTTCACGCCGTCCTCCTTGAGCTTCCGAACCAGCGCGCTGTCGGTCAGCGGCTTCGCGCTGTCCTCCTCCTCGATCAGGATCTTGATCTTGTCCTGCACGCCGCGGGCGGAGATGTCCTCGCCGGATGCGGTGGAGAGACCGGAGGAGAAGAAGTACTTGAGCGAGAATACGCCACGCGGGGTCTGCACGTACTTCTCGTTCGTGACGCGCGACACGGTCGACTCGTGCATGTCGATGTGGTCGGCCACCTCCCGCAGCGTCAGAGGCCGCAGCGACTGGACGCCCTTCTCGAAGAACTCGCGCTGACGATCGACGATGAAGCGCATCACCTTCAGCATCGTCTGACGCCGCTGTTCGATCGCCTGGATCATCCAGTTGGCCGCGTTCAGCTTCGAGGTGATGAACTCCTTGTTCTCGCCCTTGTAGTCCGCCTTGTTCTTGGCGACCTCGCGATACGCCTGCGAGATGCGCAGCCGCGGCATGCGTCCGTCGTTCGCGAAGACCATGTATTCGCCGTCGATCTTCTCGACGATGAGATCCGGGATGACGTACTGCTCGGGGTCGTGGTTCTTCGAGAGACCCGGCTTCGGGTCGAACTGCTGGAGCTCGTCCGCGGCGGTCTGCACCTCCTTCTTGGTCATGCCGGTGGCGCGGGCGATGTCGGCCCACTTGTGGTTGACCAGATCGTTGAAGTGCTCGTCCACCAGCGTCCAGGACGGGGTGTCTTCCATGCCCGCCTGCCGCATCTGGATCAGGATGCACTCCCGGATGGTGCGCGCGCCCACACCCGCAGGCTCGAAGCGCTGAATGCGTTCGAGGACTTCTTCCGCCTCTTCCATCGTGTACGGCCGGAAGAGGCGCTCGATCTCGGCGAGCTCGGCCTCGCGCTCCTCCTCGTCCTCGATCGCCTCGGCATTCCGCCGTGCGGGAAGCTCGGCTTCCTCCAGCCACGCGTTGGCGGAATCCAGCACCTCGTCGAGGCTGCACGCGACGAGCCCGGCGTCGTCCAGATTCCCGATCAGCTCCTCGCCGAGGCGCATGTCCCGTTCGTCGAGAGCGAGCAGGTGGAGCTGTTCCAGGAGGAAGTCCTCCAGATCCTCGGTGACGACGGCGGTGGGCGGCACGTACTCCTTGTGCTCGTACTCCTGCTTGCGGCCCCCTGCGTCGAAGCCGTCGAGCAGGATTTCCTCCCAGTCGATCTCCTCGTCGTTCCGCTGGTCGTCGGGCTGCTCCTCGACGAGCTCCATGTCCTGGGACGTGTCGGTCTGCTCGAGCTCCAGAAACGGGTTCTCGGCCATCTCCTGCTTGAGGTGCTGCTCCAGGTCCTGCAGCGGCATGTACAGCAGTTCCATGGCCTGATAGAGACGCGGATTGATCCGCATCTCCTGCTTCAGCTGCTGGCCCTGGAAGAGCCTCGTGTCGAATCCGCTCACGACGATTCGAGGTGGGAGGACGAATCACGCGAGGGAGCCGGAGGAGGTACGTCGGTGTCGCCGGTCACCTCCGATATGCGGTCGGGCGCCACGTCCAGCTCGGCGCCGCCCTGCGGCGGCGGGAAGCGTTCCCGCATCCGCGCGGTCAGCGACGGCCCGAGATAGAGCTCGGCCGCCTCGTCGTTCCAGACGATATCGGACACGCCGCCCGCGATCCGGATACGCCCCTCGTACATGATGTACGCGCGGTCCACGATCTCGAGGGTCTGCTCCACGTTGTGGTCGGAAATGACCACGCCGATGTTGCGCGTCTTGAGGTCTCCGACGATGTCCTGGATGTCGCTCACGGCGATCGGATCGATGCCGGCGAACGGCTCGTCCAGAAGCATGAACTTGGGTCGCTGGACGAGCGCCCGCGTGATCTCCAGTCGCCGCCGCTCGCCCCCCGACAGCGCGTACGCCTTCGACTTCCGGAGCCGCTCGAGCGAAAGCTCGCGGAGCAGCTCCTCGAGGCGCTGCTTCCGCTCCGCCTTCGAGAGGTCGAGCGTCTCCAGAATGGCCAGGACGTTCTCCTCGACGGTGAGCTTCCGGAAGATCGAGGGCTCCTGCGCCAGGTATCCCACGCCGAGGCGAGCGCGCTTGTACATGGGCACACGGGTCACATCGCGATCGTCGAGGTGCACGCGACCCGAATCGGGCGCGATGAGTCCGACCATCATGTAGAAGGTCGTGGTCTTCCCCGCCCCGTTCGGACCGAGGAGCCCCACGATCTCGCCCTGGCGCACCTCGATGTCCACGTCGTCCACGACGGTGCGGCGCTTGAAGGCCTTGGTGAGGCCATCGGCACGGAAGCGGCTGGGCGTGGCCGTACCGTTGGTGCGCCCGTCCGTCGGGGACGTCGTCACGTGTTCGCTCATGATGAGCCTCCGGGATCGGAAGTGGCTGTGGTCGGGGCGCGTCGACGGGGCTCGAGGTGGACGCCCTCGCTCAGGCCGAAAATCTCCATCCGTCGGACCTCGTCGTTCTCGAAGACGAGGATGATCCGCTCCGCCACGACGTAGTGGACCCCGGGTGCGTCGGCGGGAAGTACGACGACGGGGTCCGGATCCGGGAGGCCCGGGAGGGAGTCCGCCATCGGATCGGGGTCCGGGAGCGAGTCCGCGGGCTCGGCGGCGATCTCGGTGGTGTCGGCCGGGGGGGCGGCCTCGGGTGCCACGGAGTCGGCGGCCGCGACGCTGTCGGGCGCCTGTCGCGTGGTGTCGGGCTGCAGCCGGTAGAGGCTGGACGCGTTCCCGGCCGACACGAT
>DATFJS010000270.1:0-6324 GCA_035269045.1 Longimicrobiales bacterium
ACTTCGGTCTCCGGGGCGTTCGTCGTTCACCGGGCCGTGTCCGGTCCGTCCTACCGGAACCGCGCCACCGTCTCGTCGACGGCGGCATACAGCGTCCGAGCCGTGGGTGCGGGCAGGTCGATGAGGGGCAGGTCCGAGGACGTCGGCACCAGGCGGGCCGGAAGCCCGCTCGCCGTGGTCTCCGTCAGGGTGGCGTACATCGTGAGGGCCACCGCGATCGAGCCGATGCGGCTGGGGTGGAAGCCATCCGGTCCGTAGAGGGCGACCGAGCTGTCGCGGTCCCATATCGCTCGCCACGTCTCGCCCCCCGGGATGAACGTCCCGCCGACGGCGACCGCGGCGGCGCGATAGGACTCGAGGACCGCGTCGAAGGCCTCGAGCCGGGTGCTCTCCGGCCACACCATGTAGAGCGCCGGATCACCACCCGCCGCGCGAATCGGCCCTGTCAGCGTTTCGGTCCACGAACGGAGATGGGTCCGGTTCTGCGGGAGAGAGGACGGCCCCTGCTGGAGAACGACGATGTCGGCCTGCAGGCCCGAGATGACGTCGGCGATGCGCGTGTTCCAGTGGTCCTCGAGGCTGAAGTCGGGAAGCGCCACGGTGGCGTACGCGATCGAACGACCCGACGCCTCGACCACCGTAGCGAAGAGGGCGGGCAGGTCGTTCGTGAAGGTCAGCGAGTTGCCGACGAAGAGGATCCGCAGGTCCGCGTCCGGGAGCGGATCGATCCGGTCCGGGCCGGAACCGGTCGGGTCGCCGGAGCACCCCACGAAGCCGACGGTGAAGACGAGGCAGATACACAGGAATGGCGAGCGCATGCTCGAAGCCTATCCCCGGAATCACGGGGGCGACAGCACTTTGGAAGCTTCGGCCCCGGCCTCAGCCGGTCACGGACCGCACCAACCATCCCACGGTCAGCCCCGCGTACGTCCCGACCGCGTATCCCAGCAGTCCCACGATGACGCCCGGAAGCACGAGGCCGCGCCATTCCCGCGCGACCGCCACGGCCAGCGCGCTCGAGGGCCCGCCGACGGCGGCCTGCGAAGCGACGGAGATCGTGGCGACATCCAGCTTGGCGAGTCGTCCGAGGCCGTAGACCACGACGCCGTGAACGCCCACCACCAGCGCGACGAACCAGAAGGCGGCGAGTCCGACCTCCAGGATCAGCGCGAACTTCGACGAGATCCCGATGATCACGAAGAAGAAGTGGAGCGCGAGATTGCCGAGCTGGAAGGCGCCGACGGAGTCCCTGAGGGGGGTGAGATGGCCGGCGAGCAGCGCGAAGGTGGTGAGCCAGAGGATCGAGGGGATCGCGGGGAGCCCCACACCGACCCAGGCTCCGGCGACCCACTCGGACAGGACCACGAGCGCGAATCCTGCGGCGAGCAGGATCGAGAGATCGAGCGTGGACAGCGGCTCGCGGTGGAAGAACGGGTGCTTCAGTTCAGCCTCTTCCTCCTCGGGCGTGGCCACGGGAATCGGGGTGGGATAGAAGCGTTTCAGCCAGAGGGGAAGCGTCAGGCTCGCGCCGAGCCAGATCGCGGTCATGACGTTGTCGGCGGCCACGGTGCCGGCGAGGATCTCGTCCGAGAGGTCCACCGCGCTCGCGACGGCCACGAAGTTGAGGGAGCCGCCCGAGAAGGTACCGGTGAGCGTCGCAGCCAGCCGCCACGATTCGTCGCCGAACGTGGCGGCGAAGATCAGCCCGCCAACGAACGCGCCCAGTGCCGTACCCAGGAGTGCGATCCCGAACGCCATCACCATGGGTCGGCCCGCCTTTCGCAGGTCCGACAGATTCACGGCCAGGAGCAGCCATGCGATGGCGAGCATCGTGACGGGGCCGGTCACGATCCCGTAGACCGGGGACGAAACCGGTACCAGCCCGAGGTTCGAGAGCGCGGCTCCGATCACGATCGTGATGAGCGACGCGCCGACCTTCGACAGTGCGGGGACATTGCGATCGAGCCAGAACGCGACCGCGACGACGGCGGCGACGACGAACGCGAGCTGGAGGGGGCCGTCGATCACGCCAGGGCGTTCTCCTGCCCCGAATCCCGCACGAACAGGCACGAGGAGGCCGTCGTCTCCAGAACGTGCCGCGCGAAGTCGAAGTTCGGCTCACCGGAGAGGCCGAAGATGTCCAGATCCGCGGTCGGAACGCGAGGTACCTGTTCGTGCAGGGTGCCGACCCGGATCACGATGTCGACGTCCGGGATCCGGGCGAGGTCCGTCACCCGCTCGACGAACCGCCGAGCGTTCTCCCGCTCGGCCTCGTCCTCCACGACGCAGACGACACGCAGATCGCCGCTCCACGCCTCTCGCAGGATGTATCCGAGGAGCAGCGACATGTCCATGTTGCCCAGGCGCATCCCGATCTTCCAGTCCGGACTCTGATCGCGCATCCAGACGTTGATCGACTGACGCCGTCCCAGGCGTGCCTCAGGATGGTCGGCGAAGATGATCACCCCCATGCCCAGCCGCTGCGCGCGACGGTTCACGCGTATGATCTGCTGTTCGGAGACGGGATCCGCGTCGAGGGGCAGCCGCGTGAAGACGCAGTTGGGCCGGAAGAATGCCCCGTCGAGCGCCTGCATGGCGGCCACCAGACCCTGGCCGGGCTCCGCCTCCCGGATGAACGTCGTCTGGGCGAAGACCCCTCGCTTCCGGAAGGCGCGTGCGAAGGCTGGGATCTCCCTCCTCAACTCCGAACCTTCGTCGCTCTCCTCGAGCCCCAGCAGCTTCACGGATCCCCCGAGGCTGGTCAGGTCCGCCAACAGCGGAAAGCCACCGCGCAGCTGGGTCATCCGCTCGACGGGCACGAGGATGCTGGGCCGCCAGGAGCGCTCGGGGGAGGGCGGAAGCTCGGTGACCTTCTGCGCCGCCCACTCGGCGAGCGCCACGAACAGGCCGCTCCGAACGTCTCCGCCGGGCGCCTGGATCCGTCGGCGGAGAAGCAGCATGTAGAAGCCCACGACCAGCCCCACCGCCACGAGCCCGAACACCGGCTCGATGATGAACATCGCGAACAGACACCCGGCTGCCCCGATGAAGGGGACGACCTGCGGGATGCGGTAGAGCGGGCGGAAGCTGATCAGCCCCAGACTCTGCTCGATGAAGACCACGACGTTGATCATCGCGTAGGTGATCAGGAAGAACATCGTGATGAGTGGTGCGACGGTGTTCAGATCTCGGAGGAAGAGCGCGAACAGGACCACCACGCCGGTGAAGATCACGGCATTCCGGGGCTCACCCCGGGAGGTCCGCTCGGCGAGGCGATCGGCCCCGAGGACGACGCCGCTGTCCGCCAGCGCCTGGAGAATCCGTGGCGCACCCACCAGCGAGGCCAGACCCGAGGAGAACGTCGCGCCCAGCAACCCCGCGAGAACCGCGGGGCCCCAGAGCGCGCGGTCGATCATGATCGTGTAGTTCTCGACCAGTTCCTGGGGCGTCGCCGCACGGGCCAGCCACCAGGCCAGCGCCATGTAGACGACCGTCCCCACGGCGACCGCGGCCAGCGTGCCGAGCGGAATCGAACGTCGAGGGTCCTCGAGCTCCCCGGACATGTTGGCGCCCGCCATGATCCCGGTGGCGGCGGGGAAGAAGAGCGCGAACAGGAACCACACGTCGGTGCCCTGGAACCCGCTCTCGGGGAAGCCCTGGAAGTCGCCCCACATCTGCGGTTCGTACTGCAGGCCTCCCGTGAACGCGGTCCCGAACACGGAGATCAGCGAGATCACGATCACCGCCAGGATCAGGTACTGGATCCGGAAGGCGAAGCCGGCGCTGACGAGCGCGATCCCGAGGATCACCGCGAAGGTGAGGAGGTCGACGGCGAGCGCCGGGTGGTCGGGGAAGATGAACTGCCAGCCCTCGCGGAATCCGAAGATGTACATCGTGACCGCGAGCGCCTGCGACAGGTACAGTGGCACGCCGACGCTTCCGCCCACCTCGAGTCCGAGCGACTGCGAGATGATCGAGTAGGCGCCACCCGCGCCGATCCGGATGTTGGTGGTGATCGACGACATCGACATCGCCGTGCAGGCGATGATGCCGCAGACCAGTCCGATGATCAGCCACGCACCACCGAGCCCGGCGTTGCCCACGACGCTGCCCTGCCGCAGGTACATGATGACGCCGAGGATCGTAAGCAGCGTCGGCGTGAACACGCCGGCGAAGGTGCCGTACGTGCGGATGTGCTCCCGTCCCTCGACCTGCTCGCGCAGGGTCGCGCCGGCGTCGACACCGGTACCGTCGGGCGGTGGAGGCATGGTCGATCAGGGGCTCGAGGGGGTTCACGGCGCCGATGGGTGGCCGTGTCGACCGTCGTCTGGAATCAATACGATGCCGGCGACCGACGCGCACACCTCGGGAAGGTCGCCATGCCTATTGGACGTCGTGCCGAAGTGCCACGAGTTGCCCGATAACGGCGGGCACCATGGCCAGCCCGAGCGCGACGCCGATGTCCCTCGCCCCGAGCGGTACCGTCCCGAGCACCGAGGCCAGCGGCGCCCAGTAGAGCGCGAGGGCCTGCAGCACCAGCACGAGTGCGACCGCTCCCACCGCCCACCGATTCGCGAAGGCCCGTGACGGCCGAAGGACGGGATCGCGCGCTCGGGCAGTGCCGAGATGGAAGAGCTGCGCGAAGGCGAGCGTTGCGAACGCCATCGTCACGGCACGATCCACCGGTCCGGTGCCCAGGGCCCACACGAACGCCGCGAGCGTCACGGCCGTGATCAGACCGGAGTAGAACAGCAGGGCGCCGGCGAACCGTCGCGAGAGAATCGCGGAATCGGGCCGGCGAGGGGGACGCCGCATGACGTCGGGCTCGCCCGGCTCGATCGCGAGGGCGAGGGCCGGGAAGGTGTCGGTGACGAGGTTCAGCCAGAGGATCTGGAGCGGAAGCAGGGGAAGGGGTAGCCCGGCGAGGCTGCCGCCCGCGACCACGAGCACTTCGGCGACGTTACAGCTGAAGAGGTAGAAGACGAACTTCCGGATGTTGTCGTAGATGACGCGGCCCTCCTCCACGGCCGCGCCGATCGTCCGGAAGCGGTCGTCCCGGAGCACCAGGTCGGCGACCTCCTTCGCGACGTCGGTGCCGCGGATGCCCATGGCCACGCCCACGTCGGCGCGTTTGAGTGCGGCCGCGTCGTTCACGCCGTCGCCGAGTACCGCGACGACCTCTCCGGTGTCGCGTAGCGCATCCACGATGCGGAGCTTGTCGCCGGGGCTCGTTCGGCTGAAGATCGCGGTGTGGACGACGGCGTCCCGCATCCCCGCGTCGTCGAGGCCGGCCAGGTCGCGCCCGTTCATCGGGTGGCCGACCTCGAGTCCGAGCTGCCGCGCGATCGCCGCCGCCGTCGGACCCTGGTCGCCGGTGATCATCACGACGCGGATCCCGGCCGCACGGAGCGCATCGATCGTCTCCCCGACGCCCTCCGCGGGAGGATCGAGGATTCCGACCAGGCCGAGGAACGTCCACTCGCCCGGGAGATCGCCCGCGTCCGTGATCGCGTCGGGGTCGGCGACCTCGACCGTCGCGAGCGCGATCACCCGCAAGCCGTCGGCCGCGAGCGCGTCGTTGCGGGATTCGATGGCGTCGCGCCGAGCCTCGTCCAGGGGCTGGAGGCCATCGGCTGCGAGCGCCGACGCGCAGCGGGCCAGCACCGCGCCGGGCGCGCCCTTGATCCATGCCGCGGCGCCTCCGGCGTCACCCGCCGCCCCGCCGGTCGCCTCGTGGACCGACGCGCTCAGGCGGCTCTCGCTCGTGAAGGGAATCTCCGCGAGATCGGGGTGACGGATCCGCAGGTCGTCGGGATCGAGGCCGGCCTTGCGCGCCAGGACCAGGAGTGCCGCGTCGGTCGGATCACCCGTGACGCTCCCGTCGTCCTCGATGCGAGCCCGAGCTGTGAAGGCGGCGGCACGAGTCAGCGCCTCGAGCGCCGGGAGGGACGCGGGGTCGATCGGCTGATTCCCCTGCTCGAATCGCCCTTCCGTGCCGTAGCCGCTGCCGGTGACCTCGATCTCGGCGTCCGCGGTGACCACCGTGGTCACGGTCATCTCGCCCGCCGTCAGGGTGCCCGTCTTGTCGGTGCAGACCACGGTCGTGCCGCCGAGGGCTTCCACGGACGCCAGGCGGCGTACCGCCGCGTTGCGCCGTGCCATCCGCCGAAGTCCGATCGCGAGGGCGATCGTCGCGACCACGGGGAGTCCCTCGGGCACCGCGGCGATCGCGAGGGCGATTCCGGTCTCCACCATGAGGATGGGGTCGAGCCCCCGGAGTACGCCCAGTCCGACCAGCAGCGCGGCGACGAGCAGCGTGACCTT
>DATFJS010000271.1:0-2293 GCA_035269045.1 Longimicrobiales bacterium
CTACGGACCCGTGATCATCCGCGGCACGCTCACGACCAACGGTTCCGGCGGCCACTTCTGGGGCGGGACGATCGCGGAGAACTTCGAGAACGAAGATCAGAAGGTGCTCGGTGACGCAGAGCTCCAGTATTCGAGCTGTGCCCTCGGGCGCGCGATTCTGGGATCGAGCTTCAACCGTCCGAACGTGATCTCGGAACGGAGCTGGGTCGACATGACGGGCGCGAGGGGACGCTGATCCACGCGCGACGGGGCATGGTCCCCAATGCGCCTCGGAGGCCGGAGCGCGGCATACGCGGTCCGGCCTCTGGTTCAGGCGGATACGTCAAATGTTTACGAAATGCTGGCGGAACGGGATCACCCATGCTTATGCTTGACACGTTCGGGTTCCGCCGGGTAATGTCGGAGCCGGATTCGGGGGAAACGTTTGTTCCCCGAATGGATTTCTCACCTCGCTCGACGAAGGCGAACTGATGGCGCTCTTCGGACGCAACAAGACGTCGGTAGGACTCGACATCGGATCCGGCTTCGTGAAGCTGGTCCAGGTCGACCACTCCGGCGATCAGCCCGAGGTGACCCGCGTGGCCATGCGACCGCTCCTCCCCGACACCATCGTCGAGGGCGAGATCATGGACTACTCGCTGGTCTCCGAGACGGTCAGCGGGCTGTTCGACGACCTCGCGGTGAAGGGGGCGTCGGTCGTCACCGCGGTCGGCGGTCACGACGTCATCATCAAGAAGATCGACATGACGCGGATGAAGGAATCCGAAGCCCGTCAGGCGATTTCCTGGGAGGCCGAGCAGCACGTCCCCTTCGACATCAACAGTGTCGAGCTCGACTTCCAGATCCTCGATCCCGAAGGATCGGGCGTGAACATGGAAGTCCTGCTGGTGGCGGCGAAGCGCGAACTGGTCGACAACCGTCTGGCGCTGATGTCCGACGCCGGTCTGAATGCGTCGGTGATCGACGTGGATGCGTTCGCGCTCCACAACGCACTGCAGCACAACTATCCGGAGGCGAGGGACGGTACGGTCGCCCTGGTCAACATCGGTCACGAGGTCACGAACGTCAGCATTCTCGAAGACGGTGTTCCGATCCTGACCCGTGACGTCCCCTTCGGCTCACGCCGCGTCCGCGAGGACCTGCAGCGCGAGCGCGGTCTGACCGCGGAAGAGGCGGAAGACGTGGTTCAGGGCCGCACCGACCTCGAGGACCTGGAGAGCATCGTCCTGCAGGCCGCGGACGAAGTCGGCGTCGGGATCGAGCGGGCGGCCGCCTTCCTGATGACCAGGGAGTCGGGCGAAGGCCTCGGGCGCATCTACATCTCCGGCGGTGGTGCGCGCATCCCCGGAATGGAGCAGGCGCTGGCCAATCGCATGAGTGTCGAGACGATCCTCGTGAATCCCTTCGAGCGGGTACCGGTGACGGCGTCCGCCGCGATCGGGATGGACCTCGAGTCTGCGGCGCCCATGCTGCTGCTGTCGCTGGGCCTCGCCCTTCGGAAGGCGTAAGGAGCGCTTCATGATCGAAGTCAATCTCAATCCCTCCGGGAAGCGCCAACGGTCGGGCTCCGGCTTCAAGCTGTCCCTGCCGAAGTTCGGTGGCGGCGACTCCGAGGGCCGGGGCATGGATCGCTGGGTGGTGGCGGCCGTCATCGCCTGCGTGGCTGCCCTCGGCTACATCGGGTTCACCTGGAACGGCATCACGACGGAACTCGAAGAGCTGGACGTACGCCTCGAGACGGCGCAGGCGGACTCCGCACGGTTCGCGGAGCAGAGCCGCCGCATCGCCATGCTTCGGGCGCGGAGGGACTCGATCAACGACCGGATCGCGGTCATCCAGCAGATCGATCAGGGACGATTCGTCTGGGCCCACGTCATGGACGAGGTGGCGCGGGCACTGCCCGACTACACCTGGGTCACGGGCATCACCGCACAGAGCCCCGAGCCGAACCCCCAGTTCCGTATCGACGGATTCGCGGGCACGCAGTTCGCGGTCGCGGTCTTCCTGGAGCAGCTCGAGGCGTCGCCGTTCTTCGAGCAGGTGGACGTCGTGGAGATCGGCGCCCAGGACGTCGGTGAGGGGCAGGACGCCCAGCGCGTCCAGGCCTATTCGCTCAGCGCCGTCTACGTTCAGCCGCCCTTCGAGATGCTCGAATCGGTCCCGCTGTTTGAAGGCGAGATGCCGGCCACAGCTGGAGGCGTGTGATGGCGCTCCTTCCGCAGGAACCCAAGCAGCAGCGTGCCCTGGTGGTCATCGTTCTGGCGATCGCGGCCGGGGCCCTGTTCTGGAACTA
>DATFJS010000272.1:0-7346 GCA_035269045.1 Longimicrobiales bacterium
GTGCGACGTGCTGGGCGCGCGCCGGGGCTCCCTCTGGGTATCGGATCCGGATCTCGGACGCCTTTCCCTGAAGGCGTCGGTCGGCGAGGACGGACGACGCGGCCCGATCGGTCACGACGATGCGGACGCGGTGACGGCCAAGGTCTTCCGCGAGGGCCGGCCCACCATCGCCGGTCCGGAGCAGCTCGTGGCCGGCTCCCTTCCGGGCGTCACCATCGACGCGGACGACTCCATCCTCTCCGTCCCCATTCGCTACACGCCGCCTACCGGCGACGCGCGCACGGTCGGTGTGATCAACCTCATCGGGCGGCGTCACGGTGGCATCTTCACGGCGGCGGACCAGAAGCTTCTCGCCGCGGTCGCCAGCCAGGTCGGCGCCGCACTCGAGAACAACCGGCTGGTCCGCCAGAGTCTCCAGCGGGAACGCATGGCCCGTGAGATGGAACTCGCGCACCACCTGCAGCAGAAGCTCCTCCCCCCGGTGGAGCGGTTCGGCAGGGCGCGCGTGGCCGCCCGAGTGGAGCCGGCCGAACTCGTGGGCGGTGACCTCTACCAGGTGCTTCGTCTGCAGGATGGACGGATCGGGGTGATGATCGGCGACGTGTCGAGTCACGGGTTCCCCGCGGCGCTGATCATGGCGCTGACGATGAGTGCCGCGTCCATCTACGCGAACGAGCACGTCTCCCCGGCGCGGGTGCTCGCGGAGATGGACGCGGCGCTCATCGACGAACTCGAGACGACGGAGATGTACCTGACCCTCTTCTACGGCGTGCTGGACCCCGCGGCGCACACGCTCACGTACGCCAACGCCGGCCACCCGCACGCCTTCCTCGTCGGCGCATCGGGGGAGGCGAGCCGGCTGGGCGCGACCGACCCCCCGGTGGGCTTCGCCGGACCTGACGCGTACGGCGAGCGGGAGATCGCGTGGGAACCGGACGAGGACGTGCTCCTCCTCTTCACCGACGGGCTTTCGGACACCCTGGCCCCGAGGGGCGGCGCGGAAGGCGAGTCCAAGGTGCTCGACACGGTTCGCGAGTACCGCGACCGCGGCCCCGACGCGGTCGTCGACGCGCTGTTCGAGCGAGCGCGGAACGCCGAGCCGGAGATCCCGCCCGACGATCGGACCGCGGTCGTCGTCACGGGAGCCTGAAGGTGGCGGGCCGCCTTCCTCGTGCGAAGCGGTCGCTCGGACAGAACTTCCTCGTCGACGGAAACCTCCAGCGGAAGATCGTCGCCGCCCTGGATGCGACCGACCGCGATCGCGTGGTCGAGATCGGACCCGGGCCGGGCGCACTCACCGACCACCTCGTGGGGCAGGTGGGCGATCTGATCCTCATCGAGCTCGACACGGATCTGGCCGCGACCCTCGAGGACCGGTACGCGGACCGGGACGACGTACAGGTATGGATGGAAGACGTCCTCGACGTCGACCTCCCTGATCGTGAGCCGGACTGGGAACGGACCAAGATCATCGGCAACATTCCGTACAACATCACCACGCCGATTCTCTTCCACCTGCTCGAACGGCCGCGGCCGGCCGAGATCCTGCTGATGGTGCAACGCGAGGTCGCCGATCGGATCGTCGCACCCCCCGGAGGCGACGGGTACGGAGCGCTGTCGGTCGGGGTCCAGTCGGTGGCGGACGCGGTGATGCTCTTCGGGGTGCCGCGACGCGCCTTCCGGCCCTCGCCCAACGTCGACTCCGCGATCCTGCGCATCGTGCCGCACGATCCACCCCGACTCACTCTCCAGGAAGAGCGCCGGCTGCGCCGCCTCACCCGGGCCGTCTTCCAGTGGCGGCGGAAGCAGATGCAGAAGACGCTGCGGGATCACCCGGACCTGCGGGTGCCCCGTGCCGAGGTCCGGCGGCTCGGGGAAGAGGTGGATCTGACGCGCAGACCCGAGACCTTCTCCGCGGAGGAGCTTCTGGCCCTCTCCGACCATCTCGACTGACGTCGTCCGGGGCTTCCGGGAAGTCGGTGCCGCGGGTATGCTTGTGAAGAGTTTCACAAGGTGTCCACGTCCGATTCAGGACCCACTCCCGCACGTCGTGCCGCGCAAGATCTCCGAGTCCACCGTCCGGCGCCTGTCACACTACCTCCGGGCACTCGAACGTCGCGTGGGCGACAGCTCCACGCTCTCCAGCGAACAGCTCGCCCGAGAGGCGGGAACCACGGCCGCCCAGGTGCGGAAGGACCTCTCCTTCTTCGGGTCCTTCGGGAAGCGAGGTCTGGGCTACACCACCCAGGAACTCATCGACCACATCCAGGGGATCATGGGCCTCACGCACGAGTGGCGTGTGGCCCTCGTGGGTGCCGGACGGATCGGCTCCGCGCTCTACGAGTACGGCGACTTCCGGGCCCGAGGGTTCGACATCGTGGCGATCTTCGACGCCGACCCCGGAAAGATCGGCGGGGTCTGGGAGGGCGTCGAGATCCGGAGTCCCGATCAGATCACCGAGGTGCTCCGACGGGAAGCCATCGAGATCGGGGTGGTCGCCGTCCCGGCGGACGCGGCCCAGGACACCGTCGATACGCTGGTGTCCGCCGGCGTGCGCGGAATCCTCAACTTCGCGCCGCGCCGCATCCGCGTGCCCGAGGGCGTCACCGTCCAGGACGTGAACATGGTGATGGAGCTCGAGGCGCTGGCGTTCCAGCTCACCGACCCGCGTGTGGAGACGCTCGGGCGGGGGGCGACCGGAACGTGAACCGCCCACCCGGACTCGCGGCGCGCATGGAGGACCGACTTCGCGAGGGGTCGGCGCACACGCTCGAGCTCGCCCGCGACGTCCTCGGCCTGTCGGGACACCCGGGCGCCGCATCGGCCGCCGTGTTCGCGCTGCTCGGGGACGACGCGCGCTTCCGGGTCGACGCGGGTGGAATGTGGAGCCTGGACGCGACCGCCGCGGGGACGCCGCTGACGGACCTGTCCTACGCCGTCGTCGATGTCGAGACCACCGGCGGAGGCGTCCACAAGGGCCATCGGATCACGGAGATCGCGATCGTGACGGTGGAGGCGGGGCAGGTCATCGACGACTGGACGACACTCGTGAACCCGGGTCGCTCGATCCAGCCGGTCGTCACCGCGATCACCGGCATCACGCCCGAGATGGTGGATGCCGCCCCCTTCTTCGAGCATGTGGCGCCCGAGGTGTCCAGCCGTCTCGAGGGGCGGATCTTCGTCGCGCACAATGTGGGATTCGATCGCGGCTTCGTCCGGAAGGAGCTCGTGGAGGCCGCGGGGGAGGCACCAGCGTTCACGTCGCTGTGCACCGTCCAGCTGGCGCGCCTCCTCCTTCCCGAACTCAAGCGCCGCAACCTCGACTCGCTTTCCCGCCATCTGGACGTGAAGATCGAGGGGCGGCACCGGGCCTGGGGCGATGCACGTGCGACCGCACGCATCCTGCTCCAGCTGCTGGAACGTGCCGAGATCCAGGGCATCCGGGATCTGGACAGCCTTCGCAAACGACTCCGCGGTCGGCGGGGCCGCCGTCGCTCCGGGCGGCGTGGCTCCCGACGCGGACCGACCGAGGACAACTGACATGACGACGATCGAGGATCTGCCGCTGCACCGCACGATCTCGGTGGGTGGACTCACCGTCCATGCCATCGAGGCCGGCCTCCAGATGCTGGACGGCGGCGCGATGTTCGGGGTCGTCCCGAAGCCGCTGTGGGAGAAGCGGATCGCCGCGGACGAACGGAACCGGATCCCGCTCGCGCTCAGGTGCCTCCTGATCGAGGCGCCCAACGCCCTCTTGCTGGTCGATACCGGCGTCGGCAACAAGGAGAGCGAGAAGTTCATGTCGATCTACGGCATCCGGAACGCCGGCTCTCCGACCCGTCTCGAAGACGGCATCCGGGCGGCGGGCCACGCGCCGGAGGACGTCGATATCGTTCTTTCGACCCACCTCCACTTCGACCACGCCGGCGGCAACACGGTGCGTCGGGACGACGGGCGGATCGAGCCCGCCTTCCCGCACGCCACGTACGTCGTGCAGCGCGGCGAATTCGACTTCGCGCACAGCGGCAACGAACGGATCCGCGCGAGCTACCTCGGCCCCAACTTCGATCCGCTGCCCGGGGACCGGTGGCGCTTCCTCGACGGCCCCGAGCTGGTCACCGAAGGGGTCCGGGTCGAGCTCACCCCCGGGCACACGCCTCACCACCAGTCGGTGTGGGTGGAGGACGGCGGCGACACCGCGGTCTTCCTGGCGGACGTCTGCCCCACCGCGGCTCACCTCCCGCTCCCGTGGATCATGGGCTACGACCTGGAGCCGCTCGTCACGCTCGAATCGAAGCGTGGGCTCTGGGAGCGCGCCACGAAGGAGGGCTGGCGGCTGATCTTCGAGCACGACCCGCATGTCCCCTGGGGACGGCTGGATCCGGACGAATCCCGTCCCACACTCGTGGTCGCGAACGAATAGAAGGCACCCCCTCGGGGTGACCCTTTCCGAGGATCTTTCTATTTTTCAGGGCTTCGACGGCCCTCCCGGGCGGAGTGGCCGTTTCCCGACATGTTCGATCCTCTCCGCCACGACATAGATGACCGACGCTGCCCGCACCCCCGTCATCGCGAGCACGGCTCGCACACCGATCGGCCGATTCCTCGGCGGCCTCAGCCCGATGGCCGCGACCGATCTCGGCGCCGTCGCGGTGAAGGCCGCGATCGAGCGTGCGGGGATCGACGCATCGATCCTCGACGAGGTGATCCTCGGAAACGTCGTCCAGGGCGGGGTAGGCCAGGCGCCGGCGCGCCAGGCGGCCATCCACGCCGGCGTTCCCGGTACCGTCCCGGCCGTCACGATCAACAAGGTCTGCGGCTCCGGCCTCAAGGCCGTCATGCTCGCGGCGCAGGCGATCAGGGCGGGCGACCTCCAGGTCGCCGTCGCGGGGGGATTCGAGTCGATGTCGAACGTCCCGCACTTCCTCCGCGGCATGCGCACCGGCGTGAAGTTCGGCGATCAGAAGCTCGTCGACGGCCTCATCCACGACGGTCTGTGGTGCTCGTTCGGTGGCTGCCACATGGGCGGCCACGCGGAGTACACGGCCGCGAAGGCGGGCGTCACGCGGGAGGAGGCCGACTCCTTCGCGCTCCGGTCGCACCAGAAGGCGGTCGCCGCGATCGAGGAGGGCCGGTTCGAGGACGAGATCGTCCCCGTGACGATCTCGGGCCGGCGCGGTGACACCGTGGTGGACACGGACGAGTCACCCCGCGCCGACACCTCGATGGAAGCGCTCGGCCGTCTTCGGCCCGCCTTCCCGAAGGACGCGCCGGAAGACATCGAGGACCTCGTCGTGACGGCCGGGAACGCTCCCGGGCTCAACGACGGAGCCGCGGCACTCGTGGTCTGCTCGCAGGAGTTCGCGGAGGCCCACGGTCTGACCATCCGCGCCCGCATCACCGGGTACGCGGCCGGCGGCATGGACCCGCAGGACCTCTTCTTCGCGCCGATCGCCGCCGTCCGGAACCTCATGGAGCGGACGGGCGCCTCGATCGAGGACTACGATCTCTTCGAGGTCAACGAGGCCTTCGCCGTGCAGGCGATCGCCGACATGCGCGAGCTGGGCATGGACGAGGAGAAGGTGAACGTCAACGGCGGTGCGGTGGCCCTCGGGCACCCCATCGGCGCGAGCGGAGCCCGCATCCTCGTCACCCTGCTGCACGCCATGGAGGACCGGGACCAGTCCACCGGGCTGGCCACGCTGTGCCTCGGTGGCGGCAACGCCGTCGCGCTGTCGGTGGAGCGGGGCTGATGGCGATCACGAAGGTCGCCGTCGTCGGAGGCGGCACGATGGGCAACGGCATCGCGCACGTCTGTGCGACCGCCGGCCTCGACGTCGTGATGATCGACGTCGCGCAGGACGCACTCGACCGGGGACTCGCGACGATCGAGAAGAACCTCGGTCGCCAGGTCGCCAAGGAGCGGATCTCCGAGGACGACAAGGCGTCGGCGCTGGCGCGCATCTCGACCGCGACCTCCATCGCGGACGGGGTCGGCGACGTCGACCTGGTGATCGAGGCGGTCCCGGAGAAGGCGGAACTCAAGTATTCGATCTTCGAGGCGCTCGACGAGCACGCTCCCGAGCATGCGATCCTGGCGTCCAACACGTCGTCGATTTCCATCACGGAGATCGCTGCGAGGACGGAGCGCCCGGAGCAGGTCATCGGCATGCACTTCATGAATCCGGTGCCGGTCATGAAGCTGGTCGAGGTGGTGCGCGGGCTCGCGACGAACGACGAGACGGCCGCCGCGACACACGAGCTGTCGGAGGCGCTCGGGAAGATCCCGGTGGAGGTGAACGACTTCCCCGGCTTCGTCTCGAACCGTGTCCTGATGCCGATGATCAACGAGGCCGTGTTCGCGCTCATGGAGGGCGTGGCCGACGCGGAAGCGATCGACCAGGTGATGAAGCTCGGCATGGCCCACCCGATGGGCCCGTTGACTCTGGCCGATCTCATCGGGCTGGACACCTGCCTGAACATCCTCGAGGTGCTTCATCGGGAGCTCGGTGACGACCGGTACCGACCCTGCCCGCTGCTGCGGAAGTACGTCGCCGCGGGGTGGCTCGGCCGCAAGTCCGGCCGTGGCTTCCACAGGTACGACGCGTGAGCGCCGCGACCGACAATGCCGAGCTTCTGGAGCTGGCCAGGGAGTTCGCGGAGGGTGAACTCGCCCCCCACGAGGCCGCCCGCGACGCGAAGCGCGAGCTCGGGGACGACCTGATCCGGACGCTCGCCGAGATGGGTTTCTTCGGCATGGCCGTTCCCGAGGAGGCCGGTGGACTGGGGCTGGACCCGGTGACGTTCCACGAGGTGCTGGCGATTCTCGCCGAGGCGGATCCCTCGGTCGCGCTCGTGGTCGTGGAGCACGCGGCGGCGGCGGCGACGCTCGCCGACCTCGTATCGGAGGACGCGCACGATCTCGTGGCCGGGCTCGCCATGGGCGACGTGCTCGCGACCACCGCCATCCTGGAGACGGGAGCCGACGAGACCACCCACGCGCCCGTGACGACGTTCGAGAACGGCCGTCTGACCGGAGTCAAGCGGAGCGTCGTCTTCGGTGCGCACGCGGGTACCATGCTGGTGGTGGCGGCAGGGCCCGACGGACCGGTTGTCGCGTCCGCCTCAGGCGACGATGCGGGGGTCGGCGATCGGACCAGGACCATGGGCCTGTCGGCCGTCGAGATGGTCGATGTGGACTTCGACTGCCACGGCGACCTGATCGGCGGTGTCGGGGCGGTGGAGCAGCTGGGTGCCCGCCGACGCCTCGGATTCGCCGCGATCTCGGTGGGTGTGGCCCGCTCTTCGCTCGCGCACGCGATCCGGTACTCGGAGGAGCGCGCCCA
>DATFJS010000273.1:0-19993 GCA_035269045.1 Longimicrobiales bacterium
TGCGCCCCGTCGCGAACTCGCCGTTCCACTTCACCCGGAGCGGGCCGTTGTGGAGGAACTTCCACCGGTCGCTCTGCCACTCCTCGTCGTAGGGGCGGATGTCCTCGCGTCCCGCGACCTTTGCGACGCCCGGCCACTCTCCGACGCGCTCGTCCAGCCGCTCCTCGATCCACGAGAGTCGCTCCTCGAAGCCGACCTCGGTGGTGATTCCGGCGAGCTGCACCGGCGCTCGTTCGAGGCCGAAGGTGGAGCCGTCGGCCTCGTCGATCTCGACCCAGACGGTGAGCGTTTCATACCCGTACCGGGTGATCCGCAGGGAGTCCACGTCGAGGTCGACGCTCCGGAAGGCGAACCCTCCTTCTCCGTCGGTCATCGTGACCAGGCGTGACTCCACCAGCTCGACGAGCGCGCCGCCGAGCGGCGTGTCGTAGCCCGCCGCGACGACACGTCCCTCCAAGTCCTGGGCGTGGAGGGCCGGACCCGTCGGAATCGCGGTGGCGATCGCGAGGAGGACGAGTGGGACATGCACGACGCCACACCGTCTCCGGGGCGCTTCGAATCGCTGGATGTCGTCCATGGCTCCGACCCTCGACGAAGAATTGAATATTGCTTCAAGGTCGAAAGATACACCTGTCCCCATTCACGACGCGACCTTCCCGTCGCTCGGGCAGCCGTCCGGAGGGCTGCGGTTGTGGGCCCGCGGTCGAGCCCGTACCATCGCGGGGGATCGTACTCGGTCGAGCCGCCGATCCACCCACCCGATCAACCGTCCGGACACCGCCATGCAGAACTTCTCCGTGATCGCCGCCGCACGTCTCACGACTCTCCTGTTCCTCGTCGCCGGGTGCGCGCAGGAGTCGCCCGAGACGGGAAGCGTCGAGTCGAGTTCCGGGATGCAGCCGGGCTCGTCGGCCCTGCTCACGGTCCCGGAGAGCCCCCGTCCGGTCGACGCGATGCTCTTCACCATATCCGGCCTCGAGGGCCCGGAGGCGGTGAAGTACGACTACGACCAGGACGTCTACTTCATCAGCAACTTCGGACCGAACGAGACGGACGGCGCGAACGACGGCCACATCGCGAAGGCGTCGGCCGAAACCGGCGAGGTGATCGACCTCCGGTTCATGACCGCCCCGGACGAGACACCCCTCATGGAGCCGCGCGGGATGGCCCTGCGCGGGGACGAACTCTGGGTCGCGGACGCGAGCGGCGTGCATGCGTTCGATCGCACCACCGGGGACCACCTCCGATTCGTCGATCTCACGGGGATGGAGATCGGGTTCCTGAACGACATGACGATCGGCCCCGACGGGGCGCCCTACGTCACGGACATGGGCAACAGCCGTGTGCTCCGCATCACCGATGCAGGTGGCGAGGTGGCGGTCGCGGACAGGGACGTCGGCAACCCGAACGGAATCACGCTGGACGAGTCGACGGGCGAACTGGTGATCGTGACCTGGGGGGAGGACGCGCCCCCCTTCCGTCGCTGGAATCCGGCGACCGGGGGGCTGTCCATGGGTGAGACCACGCCGGGCGGCCGCTACGACGGCGTCGAATTCGTCGGCAACCAGCTGCTGGTCGCCAGCCAGGTGGACCAGGCCATCCACCTGGTCACGGGAGCGGAAGGCGTCCCGATCCAGTCGACCGAGGGCCGCCCCGCCGACATCGCGGTGGACCTTCGACGACTCCGGGTCGCCGTGCCCTATATCGCGCTCGACCGGGTGGACGTATTCGCGCTCACTCCGAACGGCGGCTGACACGCCGGCCGTCGATCCTTCGGGCGCTCCGGTCCTCGGGGAGGCGCCGCCCTCAGCGTCGGCCCGACTTGGTCCAGATCAGGAGAAGTCCGCACGAGCCGTTCAGGCCGCCCCACTCGAGGGGTGTCTGCGCGGATCCGCGGTAGACCTCGACGCCCTCCACCTCATCCGGCTGGATCAGCGTAGTGATCCCGAAGTCCTGGAAGACCCGGGCCCCGTCCATGTAGATGTCGGGGCTGCACCGACCACCGCCGCTGAGACTGTTGAAGCTCTGGAAGGTGATGGTCTCGTTGTTGAACTGGACCCCGGGAATCCCGCGAAGCAGATCCGAGAAGCTGAACACGGGCCGACGCGAGATCTCCTCCGGCCCGATGAAACGTCCGAAGCCCATCGCCGCCCGCTCGTAGAACCCCGCGGAGCGGAGTCGTCGCCGCTGCTGCTCCTGCTGAATCCGGACGTCGATGCCCTGGATTTCCGTCGGCTGCGGCAGCATGAAGAGCGCGATCGACATCTCGGCGGACTCGGTCTGGAACACGAAGATGCCGTCGGTCACCGTGGTGTAGGAGAGCCGTTCCGCTCGTACGTAGTAATCGCCCGGCCCAGGCGCCTGCAGCACGAACCCGCCGCTCGGTCCCGACGTCGTCTGGTTGAGGACGTTGGCATCCTCATCGAGCAGAGAAACGGCGACGTCGGCCATCGGCTGCTGTGTCCGTCCGTCGGTGACCCGGCCCCGAAGCGTCTGCGCCGTGAGGCCGTCCGCCAGCAGGATCACGAGAGCGGCGGCGAGGCCGAAGCTCGCGGCTCGGGAGACGGCGGGTCGTCGGAAGAGGGATCGGATCACGTTCGATCGAGGGTCGGATGGAGTGGGATGTTCGCCAGCAGATACACCACGAGTGCGTCGCAGGGTCGCTCGGTGCTGAAGACACCTCGACCGGGCGATCCGTTAGATCATCCGCGCGTCCAGATGAGGACCACGCCGCACGGTCGGTCGCGCGTACCGCGGTACTCCGGCGGAATGAAGGCGCCCCGGTAGACCTCGACGGCGTCGATATCCTGCAGGGGCGCCGCACTCCGGAGACTGAATCCCTGGTACAGGCGTGCGCCGTCGACGTAGATGTGGGGAGCACAGCCCGAGGACCCTCCGCTGGTCAGGCCCGCACCCCGACCGGTGAAGCGGATCCCGTCGTTCTGACTGATCCGGACGCCCGGGATTCCCCGAAAGGCGGTCGCATAGCTGTACCTGCGATCCTCCAGGTCTTCCGGGCCGATGTAGCGCCCCTGTCCGGTGGACTGCCGTCGATAGAACCCGTTCCTCTCGAGGAACTCCCGCCGGAATCCCCCCCGAACCTCGACGGAGATGCCCTCGAGCACCGCCGGACGGGGCCTGAGTTCGATGAAGAGCTCGATCCGCTCGGAGTCGTCCTCCACCTCGATCGGCCCGTAGAGCACCGGCTCGTAGCGGAGATGGTTCGTCTCCAGGTAGTACGATCCCGGTCCGGGAAGGGGTGTCCTGAACCGACCGCGTTCATCGGTCACGACGATCAGCGGATCGACGTTCGGGTCGAGGGACGTGAACTCGAGCGACACGAGTTCGATGGGCTGATCGAGAATGTCGTCGGTCACGACCCCGAACACGCTCTGCGCGGCTGCACCGGTCGGGCGCAGGAATACGGCACACGCGACCAGCAGCGCTCCCTGCCCGATCCGCCGAATCATCCGTCTCCTCCGATCACGCGACGCACCCGGGGATCGATGCCCGAGTGCTCGTCCCCATGGTCACCACCTATCTTGTCCGGGTCCCAGTGACGACGACAGCCCCCAGCCGGAAGAATGAATGGATACGCGCATGCCTCGTCGGCCGCTCGCCTCGGCCCTGCCCATCGTGGCGCTGCTGCTGCTCATGTCCGGTCCCCTCGACGGGCAGGCAGCGGCGGGTGCCGACGGCACGATCGTGATCGCCGTGCGCCATGCCGAGCGGGCGGACGACGGCGGGGACGCCGCGCGGGACCCCGCGCTGTCGGACATCGGTGGCGAACGGGCGCGGTGTCTGGCCCACACCCTGGCGGATGCCGGGCTCACCCGGGTCTTCTCCACCGACTACATCCGGACGCGCAGCACCGCGCGGCCGGTCGCCGAGGCGCTCGGCCTCGAGGTCGAGCCGTACGATCCCCGAGCGCTCGACACCTTCGCGCAGGACCTGCGGGACGCGGGCGGCGTGATCCTGGTGGTGGGCCACTCGAACACGACGCCGTCACTCGTCGAAGCCCTGAATGGCGACCCGGTCGCCCCGATCGAGGAGGACGAGTACGACCGGCTGTACACGGTCTTCCTGACGGGCGACGGGGCACGCAGCACCCTCACCCGGTACTGTCCAACCGGCTGAGGATGCCGCATGGCCGCATCGACGCGATCAGCCGCCCGAGTTGATCAGCGTCAGGATCGCGGCGGGCGGCTCGAGGTCGGACGCGTCGACCGTGCCGAACTCCACCGACTCGATGGTCATGACCTGCTCCTGCCCCATCGCGGACTGCCGCATCGTGGTCGGAAGAAACAGATCACCGAACTGCTGGTAGTCGCTCATGCGCGTCACCACGTCGACCGAACCCATCGGCGATTCCTGGGTCGAGGTGGACGCGATCAGGAGGCCCGTCTCCTTCGAGAAGCACTCGCTCGACTCGCGGCCGCTCACCCAGACGTAGGCGACCTCCCAGCAGGCCTCGCCATCGTACTCGTTCTCGCCCACCGTCGTGACGGAGGTGAACAGCGCGGGATCGCGCACGGCATACCGATCGTCGGCCTGCTCACGCATCGCGTCGAGTTCGGCCCCGTCCAGAAGACGCGGGCCGGTGAGCGGATCCACCGACCAGCCCACCTCGCCCGTGTAGCCCGACCGCATCTCGCCCATTCCGGGGATCGTGACCGACGTGTACATCTGGCCGTCTTCTCCGGTGAGTACGGTGAGGTCCCCGGTCACACCCATCGCGGGCATCGAGAAGGACCCGACGGTGCGGGCCGACATCGACTGGAGCGCCGCGTCGCGTCCCCCGATCGCCTCCACGTACCGGTCGATGACCTCTTCGGCCGGGGGCAGATCCTGCGCCGACACGACCGCCGGAAGAGCCGCCAGGGCGGTCAGTGCCACGGCACCGTGTCGGAGACTGCGGAACGACATCTTCATGCTGAGAACTCCACGTTGGGGTTTGATTCGGGACCTGCCGACAGCCGACCTACGGGCCCCGGCGACGTCTTCTTCATCGACCGCCACCGCCGGCCGCCCACACGATCGCCGCGTCGAGCGCCTCGTCGACTCCCGACAGGAGGGCCTCCCGACGGACACCCACCTCCACGTCCGGTGCTACACCGGAGCCCTCGATCCGGCGCCCCTCCGGATCGGTGAGGTTCGAGATCACGTGGTAGAGCACGTCCCCGCTCGGAAGCGGAAGGGTCGCGGCGGGAAGCGCATACCCGGGCGTCGTGCTTCCGAACAGGCGCGCCCGACCGGTCGACTTGAGCCCGGCGGCGAAGATCTCGGATGTGCTCATGCTCATCTCGTCGATCAGCACGGCCAGGCGCCCGTCGAAGGCGTCCCGCAATGCTCCCTCGGTGTCCACGCCCCTCGGCATGGCCACGAAGTTCAGCTCGCCGGCCCGCGACTTCAGCGTACCCAGGTCCGCACGCTCCGCGAAGAACGACCCCGCGGTGGACATCACCATTCCACCCACACCGCCCGGGTTGCCCCGAAGATCGATGACGATCCCCATGCAGTCGTCCAGAGCATCCACCGCCTGGTTGAAGGGCGCGACCAGCGGAACCATCCAGATGTTGAACTCGATCACGCCCACGCACGCTCCGGGCTGGCCGGGCGCGGGGATACGTTCCCACTCGAGCCACGACGCCATGGCGGGGAGCTGACCGAACCTCACCATCTGTCCACGGACGGGCTGCCGAGGAAGCGAGACGGAGACGGTATCGCCCTCCCCATCCACCAGCGTCATCGGGACTTCGCTGCCGACGGGTCCGGTCATCAGCGAGATGGCTCCCTGCACCGTCTGGGTCTCCGCGGTGATGCGCGCGCGCTCCGAGTCGGCGTCCGCCACGATCTCCTCCCACCGCCCCGTGGACTGCTCCCCGACCGCCGCGACCGTCCACCCCGCGCTCACACCCGCGTCGCCGGCCGGGCCCTCGCGGACCTTGAATACCATGAGCCTGCCATCGACCCAGCGGAGGTCGAGTCCGACGTCCCCGGGGCCGGCGTCGCCGAGGTCCTCGACCCCGTCGTCGTCGATCGAGATGGCGCGGACGCTCTCCTCCGGGAGGATCGCGAAGTGGCTCTCACCCAGCCGCGAGAGCATGTCCCGGAGCACGGTCCGGAGCTCCTCGCGCGTGGACACCTCGGCGGCCCGCGGACGGAGCTCGTCGCGGATGCCCGGCCAGTCGATGCCCCGGAAGTCGGGATCGTAGTAGCTGGCGTTGATCCGGCTCCAGGCGGAGTCGAAGGTCTGCAGAGCGAGCTCCGTCGAAATCGGCCGGCTCGTCTCGGACGAGGTGCCCGAGGGAGTCGGAGCGTCGGCGGGGGCCGAGACGGCTCCCCCGCACCCGGCGAGGAGCGTCGTGGCGGCCAGCACCCAGGCGGATGCGTGTACGGCGGAAGGTCGAGGGCGCTCGCGCGGCGGCGAAGCCGAGTGTGTCCGTGTCATGAATCCGGGACGTCTGGGTGGGTGCCGGGCGCATCGACCCTCATCCGAAGGGCGGCGCTCTCGAACCGTGGCGACCATCCGGGTCGTCCACGTCGGGTGTGCTACGTGTGGGGGTGCGGAAGTGTTCTCGGCCTCACCCGTCGCCCGAGAGGGAGACCTCGACGTTGTCGATCAGTCGGACGCCCCCGATGTGGACCGCGGCCAGGCGCCGCTCCCACCGATCCTCGACGTACTCCACCTCGATCCCCTCCGCCTCGAGCGATCGGCGCGCGCCCTGCGGCGACGTACTCTCCCGGAGGATTCGCGCGAACACGACCGCCCGCTCGTAGGCCTCGTCGTCGAGGTTGAGATTGCGGGAGCTGAGCGCGACGCCCCGTTCGTCCCGTACCATGGGGACGCCGACGACCCGCACGGGAAGAAAGAAGGCCTCCGTCATTTCACGCACCAGCGTCAGCTGCTGCCAGTCCTTCTCGCCGAAGTAGGCATGGTCCGGCCGAACGAGGTTGAACAGACGGAGCACGACGCTCAGCACGCCGTCGAAGTGACCCGGACGGCCCGCGCCGCAGAGCACCCGGGTGATCTCCGTCTCGATCACCCGGTAGCGATACCCGTGCGGGTAGATCGCCTCGCGCGTCGGCGTGAAGACGACGTCCGCCCCGGCCCGGGCCATCGCGTCGAGATCGGCGTCCAGGTCCCGGGGATACGACGCGAGGTCGGCCGGGTCGTTGAACTGGGTCGGATTCACGAAGACGCTGCCCACGACCGTCTCGCACTCCCCGCGTGCGCGCTCGAACAGGGCGAGGTGTCCGGCGTGGAGCGCGCCCATGGTCGGTACGAAGCCGACCGGGCCCACCATTCCCTCGCGCGCCTCGGCCAGCTCGTCGAGCGTGGAGACCCGCCTCATTCGTAGCGCTCGCCGGGACCCGGAAAGGTCCCGTTCCTCACCGCATCGACATACCGCCGCACCGCGTCGGCCAGCGGAGTCGCGACATCCCCGAATTCGCGAACGAACCGGGGGGTCCGTCCCGGCGTGAGGCCGACCAGGTCGTTGATCACGAGGATCTGGCCCGTGGTGTCCGCCCCCGCGCCGATTCCGATCGTGGGGATGGACCGCTCCTCGGTGATGCGTCGCCCGAGGTCGGCGGGCACGCACTCGACGACCAGGGCGAAGCAGCCCGCCTTCTCCTGCATCCGCGCGGCGTCCCGCACCGCCTCGGCAGCCTCGCCCCGGCCCGCCACACGGTAGTCACCCTGCTCCACCAGCTGCGGCAGCAGACCCACGTGGCCCATGACCGGCACACCCTCGGTGATCAGTCGCTCGAGGACGTCCCAGCTGTCGGGAAGGGCCTCGAGCTTCACCGCGTCCGCCCCCGCCTCCATGAGCGTCCGCGCCGCAGCCAGGCCGACGTCCGGCGCACGGGCCGCCACCCACGGGAGGTCGGCCACGATGGCCTTCGAGGGCGCACCGCGACGGACCGCGGCCGTGTGACGCGCCAGCATGTCGACGTCGGCCGGACGAGTCGAGCGGTGGCCATACACGACCATCGCGACGGAGTCACCGACCAGCAGGAAGTCGAGGGGAAGCTCGTCGAGTACGGCGGCCGTGGAGGCGTCGTACACGGTGCTCGCGACCAGGCGATGATCTGCCCCGAACACGCCGAGCGCATCGGGGGGGTGCCCCGGTCGACGTCCGCCACCGGGCCTCTCGCCGTAGGGGGCCGACGACCGAATCGGCCGCCCGACCGCCCGGGTCGGATCCGACACTCCGACCGCCTCCAGGAACGCCCGGTACACGCCGGCCCACGGGTCATCCCCGAGTTCGGCCAGATGCGCCTCGATCGTGCCCGAATCCCCCCGCACGACCGGGCCGGTCACCGCCGTCCCGACATCCGCCCGGATATTCAGCGCCACGGTCTCGAGGTACGGTCCCCACGCAGACCGCGGCAGCCCGACCTCCTCGAAGATTTCCGCCGCCCTGCGCCACAGGATCGCGGTGAAGTTCCCGCTGAGGACCGCGGCGCCGTGATACCGGACCCGATCCTCTTCCCGGACCTCCGTATGCGGATTCGGCAGATCCGGGAAGAGCTCGTCGAAGCCGACGGGGCCGGGCTCGACGACGAAGTGGAGCGATCGGTAGAGCTGCTCCGGAAAAAGCGCCTCGCCGAAGCTTCCCAGCGGATGGCACCCCGTCACGCCCTCGATCGCCCGTGACCCCGAGCAGTGTACCCGGGGCGCGGATCCCAGCCGGGCGTCGTGCTCGTCCACGAACGACCCGATCGCGTCGTCCGGCACGAGAATCAGGACCGCTCGCGCGCCATCGGCCACATCTCCGAGCGCCTCGGGGCCGTCGGCGCGGCGCCAGTCGACGTGCGGAACGCCGAGCAGGTCGAAGTAGTGCCCGAGATGCCGCGCGAGCCGGCCTCCCCCGACGAGGAGGTAGGGAGCGCCGCCGCCGGAGACCTCCACCGGAACTCCCCT
Source organism: Longimicrobiales bacterium (assembly GCA_035269045.1). Lineage (GTDB taxonomy): Bacteria > Gemmatimonadota > Gemmatimonadetes > Longimicrobiales > Gaopeijiaceae > Gaopeijia. Next base: position 8,930 of record DATFJS010000273.1, read on the forward strand.
CAGATGTCGAGGTTGCGGACGTACTTCGCGTTCTTCTCGATGAAGGCGCGACGCGGTTCCACGTCGTCCCCCATGAGACGGTCGAAAAGCTGGCTCGCGATGGCCCCGTCCTCCACCTCCACCCGCATCAGCGTACGCTGGTCCGGGTCCATCGTGGTCGACCACAGCTGGTCGGGATTCATCTCTCCCAGACCCTTGTAGCGCTGGATGTTCACGCCCTTCGAGTCGGACTTGTTGCCGGTGAGCCGCTCGAGAATCTTTTCCCGATCCGCCTCCGTGTAGGCGTAGTGCTCCTTCTTGCCCTTCCGGATCTGGTACAGCGGCGGCTGCGCGATGTAGACGAACCCGGCCTCGATGAGCTCCCGCATGTGCCGGAAGAAGAAGGTCAGGAGCAGCGTCCGGATGTGGGCACCGTCCACGTCCGCGTCCGTCATCACGATGATCTTGTGGTACCGCGCCTTCTCGAGGTCGAAGTCGTCGCGGATCCCCGCGCCGATCGCCGTGATCATCGCGCGGACCTCGTCGTTCGAGAGGATCTTGTCGATCCGGGCACGCTCCGTGTTCAGGATCTTTCCCTTGAGCGGAAGGATCGCCTGATACTGCCGGTCGCGTCCCTGCTTGGCCGATCCGCCGGCGGAGTCACCCTCCACCAGGTAGATCTCGCACATGCTCGGCTCCTTGAGCGAGCAGTCGGCGAGCTTTCCGGGCAGCACGCCGCCCTCGAGCGCGCTCTTCTTCCGAGCCAGATCACGTGCCTTGCGCGCGGCTTCACGGGCTCGCGCCGCCTGCAGCGACTTCTCGATGATGGCCTTGGCGGCCTTCGGGTTCTCGTCGAGGAAGGTGGCGAGCTGCTCGTTGATCGCCGTCTCGACCGCGCCGCGCACCTCGCTGTTGCCCAGCTTGGTCTTGGTCTGCCCCTCGAACTGCGGCTCCATGACCCGCACGCTCAGCACGCAGGTGAGACCCTCGCGCACGTCGTCGCCCGAGAGGCTCTCGTCCTTCTTGAAGATCTTGTTGCGGCGCGCGTAGTCGTTGATGGTGCGCGTCAGCGCAGCCTTGAAGCCGGTGAGGTGCGTCCCGCCCTCGTGCGTGTTGATGTTGTTGACGAAGGTGTGCGTGTTCTCGCTGAACCCCTCGTCGTACTGCATCGCGCACTCGATCTCGGCCTCTTCCTTCTCGACCTCGAAGTACACGACGTTCTCGTGCAGCGGCTTCCGGCTTCCCCGGAGGTATTCGACGTACTCGGCGAGTCCGCCCTCGTACTGGTACGTCTCCTCGGTGTCGTCCCGCTCGTCGATGAGCGTGATCTTCACGCCCTTGTTGAGGAAGGCGAGTTCGCGCAGCCGGTTGGACAGGATGTCGAAGCTGTAGACGAGGTCCGTGAAGATCTCGTGATCGGGCTTGAAGGCGATGAAGGTCCCGTTCCGATCGGTGGTCCCGATGAGCTCGAGTTCCTTCGTCTTCACCCCGCGCTCGTAGCGCTGGTGATAGATCTCGCCGTCGCGCTCGACCTTGACCTCGAGCCACTCGGACAGGGCGTTCACGACCGACACACCCACACCGTGCAGCCCACCGGACACCTTGTAGCTGTCCTTGTCGAACTTTCCGCCGGCGTGGAGCGTAGTCAGCGCCAGTTCGACGCCGGGAAGCTTCTCGACGGGATGGATGTCGGTCGGAATCCCGCGGCCGTCGTCCTGGACGGTGATGCCGTTGTCGTTGGTGATCTTCACCACGATTTCCGAGCAGTAGCCGGCCATCGCCTCGTCGATCGAGTTGTCGACGACCTCGTAGACGAGGTGGTGCAGCCCCCTCGACGACGTGGATCCGATGTACATCCCGGGGCGCTTGCGTACCGCTTCCAGACCCTTGAGTACCTGAATCTGTCCGGCGGTGTAGTCGCCCTTCCCCTTCTGCTTCTTCTTGTCCGCCATCGACGGGTTCCTGCTCCGGTTCCTGTTCGCCGATCCGCCCCATGCGGATCGATCATGTACTCCACTGGTCCAGCATCGATGCCGCGCCCTCGGCGCGCACCGTCGTCCCCGCGGCGTCAGCCCTCGGGCGACAGCACGAAGACCAGCTTGTCGATCTTCGTTTCGAGATCCCGGTTCAGCCGCCCCAGAATCTCGCCCTTCATCATGTTCAATTCCATCAGCCACGCGCTCGACCGCACCTCGACCACCAGTGTGGCATCGGCGACGGACCGTGCATTCGTCACCGTCGCGATCTCCTGCCCGACGCTCTCCTCCCACTGCGTCAGGGCGGACTGACGATCGAGATCGGCACGCACGCCGGCCTCGTCCAGCACCGCTCCCAGCAGATCCCCCAGCTTCTGGGGGCCGCGGTCGGGACCGCCCCTCATGTCGGGTCCCCGACGATCCATACCCCATCCGAGCCGATCATGCCGAGATCTTCCCGTCGGCGATCGACCAGCGCGGCAGCACGTCGGTGCGAAGCCGGACGTCGCTCTCCTTGGGCGCCGTGAGAATCACCTGCCCCGCGTCGTCGCGGTCGATCAGTTCCATGATCCGCTCGCTTCGGCCGGCGTCGAGCTCCGCCAACACGTCGTCCATGAGCACGATGGGCTCGTGGCCCCGCGTGTCGCGGATGGTGTCCGCCTCGATCAGCCGCAGCGCGAGCGCCACGGTGCGTCGCTGTCCCCCCGATCCGTACTCCCGCACATCGAGTTCGCGCTCCCCGTCGAGATGGAAACGAACCTCGTCGCGATGCGGTCCGACCGTGGTCGTGCGCAGTCGCAGGTCGTTCGACTCGGCCTGCTCGAGCGCCATCCGGAAGGTCTCGGCGACGGCCTCGAGGTCGGGCGAATCGTCGACGTCGACGTTCGGCCGATATGTCTGCGTCGCCGTCTGCCCCCCGGAGATGTCCGAGTAGTAGCGGGCGAATCCCTCCGCCCGCGACTCGATCCAGTTCCGCCGGGCGTGCATCACCACCGACCCGCCGCGTACGAGCGGCTCGTTCCAGACCCCCAGCATGCTCTCGGCCCGCGGCTCCTTCAGGGCGGCGTTCCGCTGGCTCAGGACATGTCGGTATTCCGCCAGCGCCTCGACGTATCCCTCGATGTTCAGGGACAGCACCACGTCGAGAAAGCGCCGGCGTTCACCGGGACCTTCCGACACGATCGACACATCCGAGGGCGAGAAGAGCACCGCCGCCACATGTCCGATCGCGTCGGTCAGGCGGTCCGGCTCCTCGCCGTCGATCGTCACCTTCTTCCTGCGGCTGGTCCGCTGATAGGCCGCCGCGACCTCCCGGGTCTCCCCCTCGCCTCGCAGCGATCCCACGATCCTGAACACGTCCTCCTCAAACCCCACGAGCTGGTCGTCGCGGGCGCCGCGGAAGGATCGGAGCGTCTCGAGATAGTAGATCGCCTCCAGGAAATTCGATTTCCCCTGCGCGTTCTCGCCCACCAGAGCGAGCCCCTCCCGAGGGATCTCGAGATCGTGGGCGGCGAGGTTCCTGAATCGTCGGAGCGACAGAGCCGTCAAGCGCACGTGGGGTGGCCGAGGGGGAGTCCCGAAAGGATCCCCGTAAGTTACCGGGTTCCCCGCGTGGTCGCTACCCGTCGTGGAGGCCGTAAAGTCGTTGTGGGACAACGCATTCAGCGGCGTTCTGCCCACGCACTGGACGAGGGGCCCCCACTCCGGTGTATTGAGGGACGAACCCGTCCCCCGGAGCCGCAGGAGAATCGCGTGGGAAGCCTGAACACCAAGCCAACCGGATCTCGCCGCTGGTGGGGTCCGCTCCTCGCGGTCGCACTGCTCTCGAGCGCGTGCGGGGCGCTCCCGCAGACCAGCCGTCCCTTTCCCGGCACCGAGCCGACCGCGACGGTCGTGGTCGACAACCTCGTCTCCGGCTACGTCGGGATGGTCGTGACGCTTTCCTCCACGGCCGGGCCGTCCCGGCGTCTCGGATCGGTCTCGACGGCGGGCGACACCCGCTTCGAGGTCCGGGACATTTCCGGCGGCGAGTACTACCTGGAGGGCCGACTTGCGGGCCGCACGCCGCTCCGATCACCGACCTTCATCTTCGGTGACGGGGACAGCGTCGAGTGGAATCTCTCCGACAACCGGATTTCGTACCGCTGATCGCCGGGGACGGCCCCCGACCGCCGTACCTCAGCTGCCCTTGAAGTCCGGCTTCCGCTTCTCGAGGAAGGCGGTCATGCCCTCCCTCATGTCGTCGGTCGACGCCAGGACACCGAACAGGGCGGCCTCATGGTCCATCGCCTGGCGGGTGTTCACCTCCAGCGCCGCATAGATCGACTCCAGCGCGAGCCGGACCGCCACCGGACCGTTCTTCGTGATCGAGTGCATGAGCGCGCGAGCACGGTCCATCAGTTCGTCCCGCTCGACAACGTGCGTGACGATGCCGAGGTCGGCCGCCCGATTCGCGTCGAACATCTCGCCGGTGAGCGTGAGCTCGACCGCGCGACCGAGTCCGGTGAGGCGGGCCAGTCGAATCGTGCCGCCGTAACCGGGGATGATTCCGAGCGTCACCTCCGGCAGCCCGAACTTCGCGTTGGTACTCGCGATCCGGATGTGGCAGGACAGCGCCAGCTCGAACCCGCCGCCGAGCGCGAATCCCCCGACGGCGGCCACCACGGGCTTGGGAAAGTGCTCGATCGAGGCGAACACCTTCTGGCCCAGACGGCTCGTCGCGACTCCGGTCGTCGGAGTCATCTCCGCGAGTTCCGAAATGTCGGCGCCGGCCACGAACGCCTTCTCGCCGGCCCCGGTGACGATCACGCCCAGCACCTCGTCGTCTCCTCGGAGTCGTTCGAAGGCGGCGCCGAGCTGACGTATCACCGTCTCGTTCAGGGCGTTCATCTTGTCGACACGGTCGATCGTGACGACGGCGATCTCTCCATCCCGCTCGACGCGGACGAACTTCTCTTCGGACATCCGTATTCTCCGAACTCGAGGACCTTCCGGCGCATGGACCTGCGCGGTGCTCAGGTGTACCTTAGCGGCCCTTCGCACTGATCCTCCACCCCCGCTCGATCGGGAGTCCCATGAGTCGGTCCCTCAACAAGGTCATGCTGATCGGAAACGTCGGGAGCGATCCCGAGATCCGATCCACCTCCTCCGGCGCGCGCGTCGGCAAGGTTTCCCTCGCGACCAACCGCTCCTGGCAGGGACGGGACGGTCAGACGCAGGAGAAGACCGAGTGGCACCGACTGACGTTCTTCGGGCGCCTCGCCGACATCGTCGAGCAGTACGTGAAGAAGGGCGATCGGCTGTACGTGGAGGGTCGGATCGAGTACTCCCAGACCCAGGACGACAAGGGCAACACCCGCTACTGGACGGACGTGGTCGTCAACGAGATGGTCATGCTCGGAGGCGGAGGCCCCGGCGGCGGTGACTTCGGGGATGGCGGGGGCGGCGATTTCGGTGGGGGGGGAGACTTCTCGAGCGGCGGAGGCTCCGAGGGCGGAGCGGGCACGCCGCTGTCCGAGCCGGACGACGACCTGCCCTTCTGACGTGACCGCGCTGACGTGACCGCGACCCGCGGCGCGCATCGACCGGGCGGATTCCGCCGAGTTCGCCGCGTTGTCGTGGGACTGTCGGCGCTCTTCGTCGGCGCCGTCTCGGCCATCCCGGCTTCGGCCCAGCTCGTCACCGGCGAGGTGGTCGAGGAGGGGACCGGCCGACCGCTTCCGGGTGCGTATGTGGTACTTCGGGATGTGACCGGGACGGAGATCGCGGGCACACTCACCGATGCGGCCGGTGAGTTCGTCCTCGGCGCCGACGCGGCTGGCACCTTCGCCCTTCTCGCGCGCCTGATCGGGCACCAGGACACCTTTTCGGGCCCCTTCGACCTCGTGCTCGGGCAGACGATCCGTCGGACACTCACCGTACCCGTCCGCGCCGTGAGCCTCGAGGGCATCCGGGTGGACGCCACGCGGCAGTGCGTGGACACCCCCCGGGGCGACGCCCAGATCGCCACCCTCTGGGAGGAGGCGCGCAAGGCGCTCGAGATCACGGAGTGGGGGGCCGAACAGGGCTCGCTCCGCTTCGATATCGTCGAGCAGCGTCGGGAACTCGACGCCCCGACCCTTCAGGTTCTGGCCATGGAGGAGGGCATCCGCCGCAGCTTCCACGACCGCAGCCCCTACGTGAGCATCCCCGCCGAACAGCTGGCCGCGCGTGGCTATATCCAGCCCGCGCCCGACGACCCTTCCGTCTGGGAGTACTTCGCGCCGGACGGTACGGTGCTCCTCTCGGAGTCCTTCCTCCAGACGCACTGCTTCCGCATCGCACCGGACAGCGACGACGAGCGAGTCGGGCTGGCCTTCGAGCCGGTGCGTGACCGGGACCTCCCCGAAGTCGAGGGCGTGCTGTGGCTGGACCGTGCGACCGCCGAACTCCAGCGGCTGGACTTCAGATACCTGAACCTGCCCTTCGAGCACGGCGACTGGCCCGGCATCGGTGGACAGGTCGAGTTCGAGCGCCTCGACGGAGGCTTCTGGACCGTTCGCCGCTGGCACATCCGCATGCCGCTGGCGGCGAAGCGGATCACGACCGAAGGCGGTGCTCCGGAGATCGAGCTGCAGACGCTCTCCGAGACGGGTGCCCGCGTCCTGCGCGTCGAGAACGCCGCGGGCGAACCGCTCTCCGAGTGGGCGGAGGCCTCGCTGACCGGTGTGGTCACGGAGGCGGGCAGCGACGCGCCCGTCGAGGGGGCGACCATCCGGCTGGTCGCGGCGAATCGACAGGCGGTCACCGACCGGGACGGATACTTCCGGCTTACCGCTCCGCCCCCGGGCACCTTCAAGGTCCGCGTGTCCCACCCGATCATCGACCGGCTGGGTGGAACCGCCTTCGAGCGCGATGTCACGGTCGAGGACGACCGCGCCAACCGTCTGGATGCCGAGATCGACCTGGAGGAGGCGGCGTGGACCTTCTGTCGCGCGCAGGAGGTGTTCTCGTACGACGCCGGGGTCGTGTTCGGATCGGTCCGCGACGTGTCGGCCCGCCGTCCTCTCGCGGGCGCGCTCGTGCGGATTCGCGACGAGCGCGGGTCGCACACCGCGGCGGTGGGACCCGAGGGCGACTGGGCGACCTGCGTGGTGGCCAGGGGCTCGGTCGAGGTCGAGGTCGTATCGCTCGACGCGCGGGGCCGGCGCGCACCGATCGGCCCGGGGCAGGTCGTGCCGGTCCACGGATCGGGGTCCCTCCTGACCCGGGTCGACCTCTTCGTCGAAGCCGACGCCATGACCGCCCAGGTCCCGGCCGAGGGGGTCGCCCATCGTGGCTGGGCGTGGAGCAACTCGATCCGGGGCGTCGTGCTGCTCGAGGCGGATCGGTCTCCCGTACCCGGGGCCACCGTGCTCATCCGTGACGAGGCCGGCCACATCGTCTACAGCGCCCTCACCGGCCCCACCGGGCAGTTCTATCTGCTCCACCCGAGCCGACGCCCACAGATCTGGGAACTCGTCGTCGAACACGCCGATCACGGACGTCTGACGCGCAACGTCGAGGTCGGTCCCACGGAGCAGCTGCGGGTCGAAGTCCTTCTCGGCGGCGCCGACGGGTTCTTCGATTCGCCGAAGCCGATAGATTGAATCCGATCGTCATCCCGAACACCGCACCACGAACCGCATGGATCTCAAGCTCACAGGCAAGGTCGTCCAGATACTCGAAGAGCAGTCCGGCGAAGGACGCAACGGCCCCTGGCGCAAGCAGGAGTTCATCCTCGAGACGCAGGGTCAGTATCCCAAGCAGGTCTGCATCGTTCAGTGGGGGGACAACATCGACTCGTTCGGCGTTCAGGAGGGCGAAACGCTCACCGCGTCGATCGACATCCAGAGCCGCGAGTACAACGGACGATGGTACACGGACGTGAAGGCCTGGCGGATCGATCGGGACCAGGGTGCGGGAGCTCCGCAGCCCCCATCGGACGAGCCGTGGCCGACGTCGGCGCCGCCGGAATCGTCCTCGGACGACGGACTGCCGTTCTGACCTTCGGAGTTCCGTTCCAGGGCCGGTTCACGCTACGGGGGTGCGCTCTGTTGCGTCTGAACAGGCCCTAGTCCACGGACTCCCAGAGGCCCATCAGGTAGCTGTCGTACCGGTCCGGATTCCTCCGGTAGTCGTGCACCCACACCTCGAACGGCGGGAGTGCGACGCGGTCCGCGAGCCATTCCGTCGCCACCTGGACCATTCGGCCGTAGTCCGCGGTCGCCCTGGACGCATCCTCGCGCGAGATCTTCTCGGACAGCACGAAGATCTCGTCCGGCGTCAGGTACAGGAGCAGGTCGGCGAGTTGCGCCGAGCAGTAGTCTAGATACTTCGCCCTCAGCAACTCGTCGGAGCCCTGTTCGACCGACTCACGTCGCCCCTCGCTCACGAATACCCCGGTCGCCATTGGTGGATGCCGGGCGCGGGCCCGGGAACGATCCTGCGCGACGGATCGATCCACGACGTCGGTCCGATCCGTCCATACTCTGAAAAGGCTGTTTGCGCGGAGCCCGCGCAAGCGTCAGACGCCCGGCGACGCGGGCAGGGATCCTCGATCGAGGGAGCCGGGAACGTCGCGGATCGGCGTGTCACGAAGATGCCGATAGATGGATCGGCGTGTGAGCCCGTAGAGAACGATCCGGCTGAGGAATTCCGGATCGGAATCCTGGACCGCTTCGGCCTGCTCCGCGATCTCGCGAGGCAGACGAACAGTGAGTTGCACGGACCGCGTCTCCCACATGCTCGGGGTACTCCAGGCTGGGATGTGAATGCTTTCTTCTGGGTGCCGGCGTCGCGACCGTCCGACCGGAGAGCCGGTTCCCGCTCCGCCATCCGCGCCACGTCGCCGCGGACGAAGACTCTATTCACGGCGTCGGCACGACGCAACCCGGACGGGCTCCGCATCCGGGCCCCGTACGAAAACCGTAAGTGGTTGTTGCCCAACAGGTTGCACATTTACCCCAAAAAGCAACTTTCGGGAAATGGGAGGTCCGTCCGGTCGGTGGACCATCGACCCGCCAGCCTGCGGATCTCGCTGAATGATGCGGAAGTCCGGAGTCGCATCCCCGCAGTGGTCGGACCGGTCACCCCGCACGTTTTTCCGAAAAACGAAATTCTACGGAAGTGCCGACCGAAGCAGTGCGGAGAGCGTCGTTCGATCGAATCCCTCGAAACGCGTGCGGACGGACTCGGGGTGAGCCTCGCGGATGATCGGCCCCGTCCTGCACACCTCGTGGGACCCGTGTCGATGAAACCTCACGGTCCCGGTCCAGCCCCGATCGATCTCGCGTACCTCGAGGGACGCGATCCACTCCTCCCCACCCTCCGATCGGAACTCCGCCACCGCCACGGTGACGGTCTGCTGCGCAGCCAGCGCCGGGGCGAGCGGGGGCGCCTCGGGCCCACCGTACGCCACCCGATTCCGGGCGAAGTCCCGCGCCCAGATCTCGAAGGGCGGCAGCGGGAGGAGGTCCGCACAGTGTCGGGCGAGCGCCTGAAACCCGTCCTCCGACGCGAAGTCGAATCCGCCGACCTCCTCGTGCAGCTCTCGGAGGAGCGCCCGGAGACCTTCCCGCGGGATCAGGCGAACGAACTCCCGGCCCTGCTGGAGCCGGTAGGCCTGGTAGCGCGCGAGGAGCGTCGGGTTGGCCTCCCCGATCGGCGTCGGGTGACGCGGGGCGTCCTCGAGGAGCGAGCGCGTGTCGGGCGTCACGGTCAGTGCACCGTGTCCACGTTCGCCACCGGTCGCAGCGGAACGGTGCGGAGCGAGGACCCGTCGTCCCGGATCCGGGCGAGGGTCTCCCGCTCGCCGAAGGTGTCCACGTGGTGCTCGAGTCGCTCCACGCGCGCCGGTTCGAAGCGCCCGATCAGCCGTACCAGACCGCTTCGGATCCGGGCGACCTGCTCGCGGAGTTCCGACAGGGAGAGCGAGAGCGGCACACGGACCTGGTAGCCGCCGGCCTGGGCGACGGACGGCGGGACGAGCCGCCGAATCTCCCAGGTGGGAAAGGCTCTCGCGAGGCCGTCTTCGAGTGCCGGATCCGGGTGAGCCGTGGGGGTTCTCACCGCCAGGGCGTTCCCCTCGTAGTCCATGTGGATCCGGACGACCCGACGGTCCCCGAGCGACAGGCGTACCGCCGTGGCCTCGTGCAGGTCGAGATCCCGGCACACATCCCGGAAGCCGATCCGGAGGAGCGTCGGTCGGGTGAGGGGCGAGAAGCCGTTCCGCTCGATCGCCCGGAGAGCGACCCGGAAACAGAATCGCTCGAGTTCCCCGTCCCGACCGTGGGCGGCGGCGTTTCGAACCAGTTCCGCCGCGTGGTCCAGGGTCGGTTCGTAGGCCCAGTCGAGCACCACGAGTTCGTGGCTGAGGTCGAGGCGCTTCACGTCCCCGCTTCCGAGATCGACCGCGTCGCAGGTGGCCGCGTACTTCCCCTCCAGTACGAGCGCGAGTCCGATGTCCCGGATGCGCCCGCCGACCTGATCGACTTCGTGAACTTCCCTGTACTGGACGATGGCGCGGGTCAGCGGCAGCTCACACACGCCCGGGACATCCTCCATCGCCTCGGAGCGGGAGTCCAGGTGCAGGGATGAGTTGATGTTCACGATTCGCTCGTCTTCGGGCGGTCTGTCCGGAGCTTCGAGCAGGCCTTCGGGCCACTCGTGGCGACGCCGCGAAGTCCGGATGGGGACGGGCATGATAATCATCTGTTTACCGGCAGAGCAAGGATTTCCCGCTCCCGTGTGGGGCGAATCGTCACCCCGGGACGGGCACCCGACGGGTGCGGAGCGAGCCCCGGGCCGGATGCGGCTTGACCCGGGACGATCCGACCCCCGAAGTTGCGTTCGTGACCGAACCGCTCTCCATCCCACCCGATCTTCCGCTTCCCGAGCGCCGCCTCCACCTCCGGCGACGCTCCGTGGGGTTCATCGACCGCGAGAGCGAACAGTGGGCGTGCTTCCTGGTGACGTTCCTCGATCCGGCCGACCGCTCCTGGCGGGGGCACTTCGCCTTCCGCCTGTCGGGAACCGCGCCCGAGGCAGGTGAGGTTCGCACCGGCGACATCTTCATCGAGACGGAGGAGCG
>DATFJS010000274.1:0-2034 GCA_035269045.1 Longimicrobiales bacterium
CGGTCGAGCGGAGCTTCTGCGTGAGGTCGTAGAACGTGTGGATGTCTCGCGACTTGAGGTTCGAGTAAAGAGTCTCGACGTCCTCAGCCGGCCACTCGTTGTCGATCTCCTCGAAGATCGTTGGCCAGGTCGCGTTCCGCCAGAGAGCGCTGCGCTTCGCGCGCCCGCGCGCGAACGCCGCGGCGGACACCGGGAGCCCCTCGGTGTTGCCGCCCTCGGGGTCGATGTCCTCCTCCTCGTCTGGCGTGAGCCTGAGCGGCGCCGGACCGCCCTCGGCCTCCTCCTCGGCTTCGACCTCCGCCACGGTCTCCTTGACGGCGTTCTCGAACAGATCCGAGCCGTCGATCGCGTCGTCGAGGAGCTCGGCGAGCTCGCCGGTCGTCGTCTTGAGGGCGTCGCGGGCGTCGTCGACCTTGGCCGCGGCCTTGTCGTACTCACTCTCCGCCTTCTTCATCCGGACGCGGGCTTTCGTGATCGCCTTGGCCGTCTCGATCGGCCACGCCTCCTTGCTGCCGTGCTCGGTCTCCGCCTCGTCGAGCTCCGCCGCCAGCTCCGCTTCCGCCGCCTTCCACGTCTCGAGCTTGTCCTTGCGGTCCTCCACCAGATCCTTGAGCTTCGCCTCCCGCTCCTTCTGCGTCACCCGAAGGGCGGCGATCCGTTCGCACGTCGTCAGCGACCACGCGTTGTCGAGCTTCTGCTTGGGCACGGTGTACCTCCATCGCCGCTTCGAGCGCGGCGGAATACGCGGCTTCGCCCTCCGGCCGTCGGAGTCGCCAACCGCTCGGGTCGTTCGGGGCGGTCTCAACATACCCATAATCAGCGAGCAGCTCGACCGCCTCGCGCCATTCGGCTCCCGCGGACAGGCGGAGCTCCTCATCCTTGATCGCCAGCGACGGCACGCACCGGCCGAGCAACAGCAGCGTGTCCCGCGTCGGCGCGTGCTTGAGGATCCACCGATCCGCGCGCTTCATCCCAAGAGCCACCGGAGCAGGGCTTCGCCGAACTCGAGCCCCGCGCACCCGACGAAACCGAGAAACCAGCCGATCATGTACCCGGAGATGAACGTCGGCTGATACACCACCATCTGCTGCACGCCCCCCCGCTTACTCCTGAGCATCGCGAGCCCCTGTCCAGTTGGAGACCAGACGCGCCATGTCCGCGGCGTCGACGTCGCCGTCAAAGTCCAGGTCTCCCGGGATCCACGGCTCGAGCAGCGGCGCCGGGACGCGATACGCCCGGACGTCGGACGCGTACACGCTCAGGTGCCGGATCGTCGGCGTCGCCGGCTGCGGCGGGAGCGGATCGGTCGCCGAGGTCTCGCCCTCGAACCCGTCGCCCGGGATCAGAGACGGGATCTCCCACACGCCCAGCGTCATCTCCAGCGTGAACACGAACGCCGGGTGCCCGTTCCCGACGTCGGCGTCCATGCCGCGAACAGTGACGGCCAGCTCGTCGATGCCCTCGAGCGGGTCCGGCGGATCGGTGACGTACCCCGTGCGGTACGGCTGCGCCATCGCGACCGCCTCGCACCCGTTGAACAGGAGCAGCATGAGCGCCACGACGAGCAGCACGAGCAGGAAACCGCCGAAGCGGGCGACGTGCCGGGCGTGAGGCGAGAAGATCCGTCCGCGACGTGGGCGTCTGGCCACTCTTATCTCCATGACTAAATAAAAGACTCGTCGTCGTAACAGTAAGGGTTGGCGGGTTGTGGATAGGGTCTCAGCTTAGCGGCGTAGTCCCCCGTGGGAAGGCGGGTTAGCGCGTTTTCCGCGGTCTCGATAACCCGTGGATTGCCTTGGCGCGTCCGAACGCAAGGTGACGACGAACTCACTTGTTGTCGCAAACGCATGGGAACCAGAGCCTTGCGAGCCGACAGCCTGCGACAACGAGCGACAGGTTTTCCGGAGGTTGTGGAGAGGGCGAGCGACACCCGATCGACGTCCTAGAACGGGATGTCGTCGTCGGTGATCGGCTGATGCTTCGCCTCAGAGAGCGGCGTGTAGCCCTGCTTGTCCGGCTCGGCCGGCTTCGCCT
>DATFJS010000275.1:0-8351 GCA_035269045.1 Longimicrobiales bacterium
CGCTCCTCCCGGATCCGGAAGAGAAGGTCGTGGAGACGGCCGCTGGTCTCGGCGTCGAGATTCCCCGACGGCTCGTCGGCCAGAAGCAGGAGCGGCTCGTTGACGAGCGCTCTCGCCACGGCGACGCGCTGCTGCTCACCGCCGGAAAGCTCGGTCGAGACGTGCTCCTCGCGCGCGGACAGGCCGACCGCATTCAGGAGATCGCGCGCCCGGGCCCTGGCCTCGCGCGGACTGCGGCCGGCGATGAGCGCGGGCATCATGACGTTCTCCAGCGCCGAGAACTCACGGAGCAGGTGGTGGAACTGGAAGACGAATCCGATGTGACGGTTCCGGATCTCGGCGAGTGTGTCGTCGTCGAGGCCGGCGATGTCCCGCCCGCCCAGCTCGATCCGTCCCTCGGTGGGACGGTCCAGCGCACCGAGAAGATGAAGAAGGGTCGACTTCCCCGATCCGGAGCCGCCCACGATGGCCACGGCCTCGGCGGCCCGGAGCTGCATGGTGATGCCCCGGAGCACATGCAGCTCCTCGGCACCGGAGCGGTACACCTTGTGCAGATCGTGGGCCCCGACGGCGACGGAGGATTCGCGGGTCATCGGCGGCTACTCGTGGCGAATCGCCTCGACCGGCTGCAGGGCTGCAGCCTGCCGGGCGGGATAGATGGTGGCCAGGAAGGCGACGACGACCGAGGCGAAGAACACGAGCAGCACGTCCAGCGGATCGATCTGTACCGGGAGCTGGTCGACGAAGTATACGTCGGGCGGAATCCGGATCAGGCCGAAGTAGTCGATCGCGACTCCGATCCCGACCCCCAGCACGCACCCCACGAAGGCGCCCACCACACCGATCCACGCACCCTGCAGCACGAACACCCGCAGAATCCCGCTGTCCGTCATCCCCATGGACTTCAGGATGCCGATCTCGCGCGTCCGGTCCGCCACCACCAGCACCAGGGTGCTCACGATGTTGAACGCCGCCACCAGGACGATCAGGAAGAGGATGAGGCCCATCGCGAGCTTCTCGAGCTTCAGCGCCGCGAAGAGCGCATTGTTGCGAGCCGACCAGCTCTGCGCCTGGTAGGGCAGACCCAGCGTGCGATTCATGCGCTCCGCGACCTGTTCGGCGTCGTCCACGTTCTCGAGCTGTACCCCGATGACGGATGCCGTCGTCTCGTCCAGGCCGAGCAGGTCCTGGGCATCCTCCAGCCGAACGTAGACGGTACCGTTGTCCGCGTCGTACATCCCGGTCGAGAACGACTGCGTCACCTCGAACACGAGCGTGCGCGGATTCGGGATTCCAAAGGCGTCGGTCTGGAGGTTCTCGAACGCGATCACGCGCACCGTATCACCCGGAAAGAGGCTCATCACCTCCGCGACGCCGACGCCCACCAGCATCGGGCGCAGGCCCGACTCCGGCGGCTCGAGGCTGAGCACGCCTTCCAGGATCGACGCCTCGAGCGGTGTCGTGCTCGTCCCGGTCGTGTCCGCGCGGATCCCGACCAGGCTCACGCTACGGGCGTAGTCGTTCCGCTCCAGCCCGACGTTGGAGAGCACCACGGGCGCCGCGGTCGCCACGTCTTCGAAGGACCGGACGGTGTCGAGCACCGACTCGTAGTCGTAGAGACGGAGGTTCGTCCCCGCCTCCAGCACGACGACGTGCGCGTTCGTGGAGAGAATCTTCTCCTTGAGCTCCGTCTGCATCCCGGTCATCACGCCGGTCACGACGATCAGGGCGGTGACTCCGACCACCACGCCTCCCAGCGCGATCGCCGTGATGAAGGAGAGCAGACGGCCCTGCTTTCGAGACGCCAGGTAGCGCCGCGCCAGGTACCAGTCGAGTGAGACGCCTCCGCCGTCGTCCTCGGTCACGTCGTCTCGACGTCGCGAAGGACCGGGAACAGGATCACGTCGCGGATCGAAGGCGAGTCGGTCAGCAGCATCACCAGCCGGTCCATGCCCATTCCGAGACCGCCGGTCGGGGGCATCCCGTACTCGAGTGCGCGAATGTAGTCCTCGTCGATCGGCTGCGTCTCGTCGTCGCCCGCAGCCCGCAGTCGCGACTGCGCCTCGAACCGCTCTCGCTGATCGATCGGATCGTTGAGCTCGCTGAAGGCGTTCGCGATCTCCTGGCCGGCCACGAACAGCTCGAAGCGTTCGGTGAGGCGCGGGTCCTCGCGGTGCGGCTTCGCGAGGGGCGACAGCTCCACCGGGTAGTCGACCACGAACGTCGGCTGCACCAGGTCGGGCTGCACCAGCTCCTCGAAGAGCTTGTCCAGCAGCTTGCCCCGCCCTGCACCGTCGAGGTCGTCCAGGCCCAGCTTCTCGGCCCGGGCGCGCAGCGCGGCTTCGTCCATCTCCGCCGGATCGTCCCCCATCTTCTCGCCCAGCGCGCCGAGCAGGGACACCTCGGCGAAGTCGGATCCGAAGTCGAGGGTGTCTCCCTGGAACTCGATGTTCGACCCGCCGTCGGTCACCTCGCCCACGATCTCGCGGATCAGGCCCGACGTGCGCGCCATCACGTCCCGGTAGTCGGCATACGCCTCGTAGAACTCGAGCATCGTGAACTCCGGGTTGTGGAACCGCGAAAGCCCCTCGTTCCGGAAGTTCTTGGCGATCTCGTACACGCGCTCGAAGCCGCCCACGATGAGCCGCTTGAGGTAGAGTTCGTCCGCGATGCGGAGGAACATCTCCCGGTCGAGCGCGTTGTGGCGCGTGGTGAACGGACGCGCGAGCGCCCCTCCGTACAGCGGCTGCAGCGCCGGGGTCTCGACCTCGAGGAAGTCGGCGGCGTCCAGGAATCGCCGGGTCGCGGAGATGGCCCGCGCGCGGGTGCGGAAGATGTCCCGCACCTCGGGATGCACCGCGAGGTCCGCGTACCGCTGACGGTAGCGGGCCTCCTGATCGGCGAAGCCCGAGTGGACCGTGCGCTCCCCCGTGTCCTCGTCCACCTCGACCTTGCCCATCGGCAGCGGCCGAAGCGACTTGGACAGCAGTTCGAATGCGTCGACGCGGACCGTCACCTCCCCGGTCCGGGTGCGAAACAGCGGCCCGCTCACCCCGATCCAGTCGCCGAGGTCGAGCAGGTCGGTCAGTTCGAAGGTCTCCTCGCCGAGCACGTTCTTCTTGAAGTAGAGCTGGATGCGCCCCTCGCCGTCCTCGATGTGCGCGAAGGCGCTCTTCCCGTGGCCGCGCCACGAGACGATCCTCCCCGCGACGCCCACGACGTCCCCATGACGGTCCTCGGGCAGGTCCTCCGCCGCCTCCCGCTGCTCGTACAGCCGGATGGCGTCGGGAGCGAGGTGCGTCCGGTCGAACCCGTACCCGAAGGGATCGACGCCACGCTCGCGCAGTTCGTCGAGCTTCTCGCGGCGGGCCCGGAGGACGTGGTTCAGATCTTCGCTCATGCGCCTGCTTCCGCCGCCTGGGCCTTCAGGAAGGCCTCGATGAAGGGATCGATATCGCCGGACATCACGGACTCGACATCGCCGAGCTTGAGCTCGGTCCGGTGGTCGTTGACCATCGTGTAGGGTTGGAAAACGTAGGAACGGATCTGGTTCCCCCAGGAGATGTCGCTCTTGCTCGCCTCGAGCTCCGCCCGCTCCGCCTCACGCGCCTCCAGCTCCCTCTGATAGAGAGCGGCCTTCAGCATCTTCATCGCCGTCGCGCGGTTCTTGTGCTGCGAGCGCTCCTGCTGACACGCCACGACGATCCCGCTCGGCTGGTGCGTGATCCGGATGGCCGAGTCGGTCTTGTTGACGTGCTGACCACCCGCACCGGATGCCCGGAAGGTGTCGATCCGAAGATCGCCCTCGTCGATCTCGACCTCGATCTCGTCGTCCACCATCGGATAGACGAAGACCGAACTGAAGGACGTGTGCCGTCGCGACTGCGCGTCGAAGGGGGAGATGCGCACGAGTCGGTGCACGCCCGTCTCCGCCTTCAGGTAACCGTACGCGTACTCGCCCTTGATCTCGATGCTGGCGCCCTTGATGCCCGCCTCCTCACCTCGCTGGAAGTCGAGCACACCGACCGAGTAGCCTCGCTTCTCGGCCCAGCGCGTGTACATGCGGAGCAGCATCTCCGCCCAGTCCTGCGACTCGGTGCCGCCCGCGCCCGGCTGGACGGTGAGGATCGCGTCGCGATGATCGTCCTCGCCCTGGAGCATCGTGCGGAGCTCGAGCGCGGCGACCTTCTTCTCGAGGGCCCGCAGCTCCCGCAGGACCTCGGCCTCCATCTCCTCGTCCGGCTCCATCTCGAGGAGTTCGGCGAGTTCGGAGAGGGAGGTCGACTTCCCGTCGGCCTCGTGCCAGGGCTCGATCCAGCCCTTCAGCCGATTGGCTTCCTCGATCGTGGTGCGTGCGGCATCCGGGGCGTCCCAGAAGCCGGGCTGTGCCATCTCGGCCTCGAGTTGTTCGAGCCGTGGCTCTCGCTGATCGAGGTCAAAGATACCCCCTGAGTTCCTGGACCTTCTTCCGGATCTCGTCGAGGCGCTCGATCGCGTCCGCGTGCACGGTGTCCTTCCTGCCGAATGAGGTGGAGAGCGGGGTGCGTGGGGCCGTCCCGCCGAACGGGAAAGGGGGCCGCGTCCCGGTCGGACGGACCCCCCTGCCGCGCCAGCGGAATCTAAGCCGCCCGGCGAACCCCTTCAACCGCACTCCGCCACATCGGGTGGCGGGTGGAGGCCCCCGCGCGGGGGCCGGACGACGGTGTCAGAAGACCTTCTCGCCCCGTGCCAGCACGTCGTTCAGGGCGTTCGTCCAGTAGTCGGTCGACTCGGCCATGTCCCGACCCACCTGATCGACGTACTCCTCCCACGACTTGGCGATCTCGTCTTCGAAGTCGTCGGAGAGCGTCCCCCGGGCCAGGGCCTGCGCGTGGCGGTCGGGATTGTAGGTGATCATGTCCGACACGAGGACCCGCGCCAGCCGACGCGCCTTGTCGTGCGGGTCGCGCTGCCCGAACTGGAAGCCCGTCGGAACAGGCGCGACATCCTCTTCGTCGTCCTCGAGAACCGTGGTGCCGCCGAGCTGGTCGCCCTCCCCCGCGCCGACATCGGCGTCGATCGCCTCCACCTCGTCGTCGAACGAGCCGAATCCGGCGTCGTCCAGGTCGACGTCACCGTACTCCGCCTCGTCCTCGACTGCGGGCTCCACCACGGGCTCCATCGCGGAGTCGGTCGCCGGGGTGGAGTCGTCGAGTTCGACCGTATCGGGCTCCTCGACGGCGTATGGCTCCGAGACAGAGACATCGGCCGCCGGGGCGGCGGGCTCCGTCACCATGGCCGAGCCCGGCTCTCCGGGTTCGTCGACCGCCACCGCCGACGCGGCCGGCTCGGGCATCTCGAGCGGCCTGGCGACGAAGAAGATCCCCTCGCAGTTGGTGCAGCGCGCGCGTACGCCGCCGTCCGGGACCTTGTCCGGGTCCACGGGGAAGCCGGTGTCACAATGGGTGCAGTGGACGGTGAAGCTCGTCATCGGTCGGTGCATGGAGGTGGACGGTGATGAGCCGGCTCCCGGAGGAGCGGCCGAACGTGCATGGTGGCGGGTCGGCGCCCGGGCATCAATCCCGAGCCCGTCGCGGCGGCGGGGGCGGCTCGGGGTCGCGCCTCGGATCGCGCCGATCCACGACGTACTTCGACCCGGGCAGCGACTTCGCGAAGCTCTTCATCTCGGTCGCCAGCTCGCTGATTTCGGCGGCGTGGCCGACGTCGAGGTGCTCGTTGGTGACCACCCCGATCGAGAGCGTCATGAGGGGGATCCGATGCACCGCACCTCGCCGGTCCTTCCCGAGGAAGTAGCCGGCGCGTCGGTCCTCCTTGGTGTACTGGTACGGGATGAGTTCGTCGAAGAGCTTCACGATCTCTTCGCCGGCGGGGCCGATGTACTCGGCCGGGACGTTGTAGATGAAGTCGTCGCCCCCGATGTGACCGACGAACCCACCCGGCGCCAGGGCGCGCACCACGTCGCGCAGGATCTTCGAGAGAATGAAGATGACGCGGTCTCCGCTGCCGTACCCGTAGCGGTCGTTGAACTCCTTGAAGTGGTCGAGGTCGGCATAACAGACGCCGAACTGTTCGCCTCTCCGCAGACGCTCCTCGATGTCGCGCTTGATCATCATCGTGCCCGGCAGGCGCGTCGTGGGGTGCACGGCCACGTCCCGATCGGCCCGCCGGAGGACCAGATCCATGCGCAGACGCAGCTCGTCGTCGGAGATATCGCGCCACAGCACCTCGTCGGCTCCGCCGGCGAGAGCTCTGGCCGCCAGCGAGTCCTGATGCTCTCCGATGAAGATGACCACGGGCACGATGGCGGTGAACGCCTCGCGCTTCAGGTCCCTGCACGTGTCGAGTGTCCCCTCCGGATCGTGTCCCGCATCGAGGACGACGCATGCCGGAAAGGACCGGTTCATCAGGGCGCGGACGGCGCCGAAGTTCGCCATCTCCAGGAAGGCGAATCCACGGGCTTCGCAGAAGTCGCGGATACGCGAACCGGATCGTGTGGACTCCGGCCCGAGGTAGGCGATGGTGCGTTCGGAGGCCATAACCGGGCGGTGGGAGGAGACGCCGGAGGGTAAAGCGGGGTCAAGGCGGTGTCAAACCGCGTTCTACCCGCTCGACAGCAGCGAAAAGTCGAGGTGCCGCTCTTCCCGGTCGACGCGTACCAGCTGGATCCGGACGCGGTCACCGAGACGCAGTCGCCGCCCCTTCCGGACGCCGACCAGCGCGAATTCCTGTTCACGGAATTCGTAGTAGTCGTCGTCGAGCGAGTTCACGTGCACGAGCCCGTCGACGAATACGTCGTCCAGCTGAACGAACGCGCCGAAGGCCTTCACTCCGGAAATCGTGCCGTCGAACTCGTCGCCGAGGTGGCGTTCCATGTACTCGATCTTCTTGAGTTCGATGGAGTCGCGTTCCGCGGCGGTGGCGACCTCCTCGCGGAACGAGCAGTGCTCCGCCAGCTCGGCCAGCGCCTCCCCCGATACGCCCTGGGGCGTGCGATCGAGTACGAGTGCGTCGACGATCGCGCGATGCGTCACGAGGTCGGGGTAGCGACGGATCGGTGAGGTGAAGTGCGCGTAGTGCTCGAGGGCGAGCCCGAAGTGGCCGAGGTTCTGCTCGGAGTACCGTGCGCGCTGCATGGAGCGGAGCACCACGGTGGACACGAGCTGCTCTTCCGGGCGACCACGCGCCTGCTCCAGGATCTCGAGGAGATCCCCTGGGCGCACAGAGCGGCTGGGTAGACGGAACCCGAACCGGGCCAGCATCTCCCGCAGATCGTCCATGCGGTCGTTCGCGGGGGGTTCGTGGATCCGGTAGAGGACGGGAAGGTCCCGCTTCGATCCCTCCCTCGCCACGATCTCGTTGGCGAGCAGCATGAAGTCCTCGACCAGGCGATGTGCCTCGAGTCGGACGACGCGCTCGATCGCGATCGGATTCCCCTCGTCGTCGAGTTCGACGCGGGCCTCCGGGAGATCGAAGTCGAGGGCGCCGCGGGCGCCCTTCCGGCGTCGGAGGCTGCGCGCCGCCCCGGCGAGCCGGGCGATGTCGGCGTCGACCTCGCCTCCGACGGTGTCCTCCCCGTCGAGCACCGCCTGGACCGTCTCGTACGCGAGCCGATGACGGCTACGGATCAGCGAGCGCGTGAATCGGTGCGCCATGACCCGCCCATCCATGTCCAGATCGAGGAGAAGAGAGACCGCGTACCGGTCTTCGTCGGGTCGCAGGGAGCAGAGGTCGGAGGAAAGCGCGTGCGGCAGCATCGGCACGACCCGGTCGACCAGGTACACGCTAGTGCCCCGGTTCCGAGCCTCCCGATCCAGCTCGCTGCCGGGCCGGACGTACCAGCCGACATCCGCGATGTGGATGCCCACCCGGACCGATCCCCCCTCGAGCGGCTCGATGGACAGGGCGTCGTCGTGATCCTTCGCGTCCGCCGGGTCGATCGTCATCGTGCGGAGGTGGCGCAGATCCTCCCGGCCTTCCACCGGCTGCGGCCGATCTCCCTCGACGACCCGTTCGGCCGCCGCCTCGACTTCGGGCGGGAAGTCCGGGGCGAGACCATGGTCGTGCAGGACGGAGAGCACGTCGACGCCCGGGTCGCCCAGGCGCCCCAGCACCTCGACCACCTCGCCCACGGGCCCGCGGCGACGCGGGCCGTAGCCCGTGATGCGGACGCGCACGACGTCGCCCTCCTTCGCGTTCCCCTCGTCGCCCCACGGCACGACCACGTCGCTCTTCACACGCGGATCCCGCGGCACCGCGAAGGATGCCTTCTTCCCCTGGTGGAAGACCGCGACGAGCGCTTCTCGCTCCCGTTCCAGGATACGAATCACACGGCCGACGGGCTTCCGTCCCTT
>DATFJS010000276.1:0-5725 GCA_035269045.1 Longimicrobiales bacterium
CGACCACGGCCGCCGACAGACTCGACGTCACGATCTGGAGGTCGGGCTCCGCCGGCGGCTCCGTCGGGCCACCGTCTCCACTCGGCTCCCCACCCGAACAGGCGGCCAGGGTGAGGACGGTCATGGCGGCGAGGGCGTAGAGAAGTCGCATCGTGCAGTCCGGGAACGGAGCTCGGTGGGTGGAGTCGGATCACACGCCAGTATTGCGCGGGGCGCACGGTACGCGCCACCCGACCATGTCGGCGCGTGGCCGCGCCGCCGAACCGCGCGGTCACGACCGCACGGCCCTGCCCCGACGACGAAAAGGGGCAGGACCCTCTCGGACCCCACCCCTTTTCGTTCGCGGTGTCACGCGGCCGGCGTCACCCGGTCACGCGACGTGCGCCAGCGTCACGGATTCCGTGCCGGCTTCCGCTCCAGTTCCGCACAGGCGACCGGGAGCGTCACGTTGGACGGAAGACCCGCCAGCGACGCGACCGACTCCGGGAGCTCCGTGCTCGGAAGCACACCATGAAGCACCACGGTGCGGGATTCCGGAAGCAGCGCCTCGTTCTCGGCGAGCTCGGCGTAGATGTCCGAGTCCTCGCCCTCGATTCCGGCGATCAGCGACGTGAAGGTCGTGCTGTTCCGGTAGTCGACGATTCCCGAGGCGTCGGCAATCGGGAAGTCACCCGCGGCCTGGTCCGGGAGATTCGAATCGAGCGGAATCAGGATGCCGCCGTAGGATGGGAGTCCCTCGATCACGTCGAGATATCCATCCCCATTCGCGTCGTCTTCCATGGTCGGGCACTGGCCCGCGGCATGGATGTGCTGCGCGTGGGTGATCTCCGGCGCGAGCTCGCCGGCCTCGACCGAAACGATGAACTCGTTCTCGACATCATCGGTGATCACATCGACGATTCCGTTCACGCCCGACGAGTTGAGCGCCTGGAAGTCACCCGTGAACTCGAGGTTCGTGATGACACCTTCGACGTCGTCATCGCACGCACCGAGGGTCAGAACACCTGCACCGACGAGGCCGATCATAGCCAGTTTTCCTACTTGATTCCTGATGGTATCTCCTCCTGTATCATGATTTACCTGTTCGTACAAGATTAATACACATAACGACTTGCGTGTTCCGTTCCTGACGTCCCAGAATCCCGTGCCAACGATCCGTGCGACGCGGAGCGCGGGTGGCCGCGCGGGGTCGGGCACCCGGACCGGGACGTTTGCGGTCGTCTCCCGTCCGACGATATTGGCGACAGCCACGCTGGTGGCCCCATCCCCCTGGAGGTCGAACCCCGATGCACCCCCATACGCTCTTCCGGCGAGCCCGGCTCGCCTGTGTCGCCCTGCTGTTGGCGCTGACCGGCGCGGGCTGCGGCTTGGACATTTCCCTTCCCCGCGAGCGCGAGCCCCTCGAGCAGGGGTTTTCCGGAGACTGGGTCGGGACCTTCCAAGGATCCGAGATGATCCTCCGAGTCGGCTCGTTCCTCGACAGACGCACCACCGAGGGCCGCGTAATCTGGCGGGACGTCGACTGGGCAATGGCCTGCTCCGCCCTCGTCACCGGAGAGTCGTCCGAACTCGAGTGCGACGTGATCCCCAGCGCCGGGGTGGCGTTCTGCGGAGACCCTGATCCATTTGTCGCGATCGAGATCGCCGAACCGAGGCAGCGCCTCGAGGCCAGCGTGGGCGGCGAGATCCGCGAGGGCACGGGGTCGCCGTGTGACGGTCCGGTGATCACCTCGTGGGAGCCCGCCGAGGGCGTGGTGTTCACCCTTCGCTGAGGACAGTCGCGGATCCGCCGCACCGCGGACCCGGATCCATGAACTCGCCGCGGTTCGCAGCGCTCGCGCGCGGGTGGGTCGAGCCCTAGCTTGGCGTTTCCACTCGCACGTTTCACGCCGACCATCCGAGCCCGCCATGTCATCGATCAGGGAAACCGCCGCACAGTTCTTCGACGCCTGTGAGACCGGCCGGGGCTGGGAGGCGTGCAGCGCCTACTGTCACCCGGACGCCACCTTTTCGTCGCAGGCCGACACCTTCGCCGCGGTGCCCACCATCGAGGTGTACACCGACGAGATGAAGGGGCTCATCGCGGGCCCCCTCCCGGATGCCAGCTACGAGATGAAGTCCTTCGCGGTCGACGAGGAGCGGGGCAACGTCAGCGGCTACGCGATCTTCATGGCGACGCACACGGGCGAGGGCGGCCCGGTTCCTCCGACCGGCAAGCGGATCGAGTCCGACTACGTCTACGTGATGGAGTTCGAGGACGGGAAGATCCGTCACATGACGAAGATCTGGAACGACGTCTGGGCGCTCCGGCAGGGCGGCTGGGTCTGACGGGGCGGCACCCGATGGTGCTCCCACCCTCCCCTGCACCGCTCTGCGCCGGATGATCGAGCGGCTCGAGGCGGCGCTCGCCGACCGGTACCGCATCGAGCGTGAGCTCGGCGAGGGCGGCATGGCCACCGTCTACCTGGCCGACGACCTCAAGCACAACCGGAAGGTCGCGCTCAAGGTCCTGAAGCCGGACCTGGCGCAGATGCTCGGGAAGGAGCGCTTCCTCGCCGAGATCGAGACCACGGCCAACCTGCAGCACCCCAACATCCTTCCCCTCTTCGACTCCGGGGAGGCGGGAGGATTCCTCTTCTACGTGATGCCCTACGTGGAGGGTGAATCTCTCCAGGACCGGCTCGACCGCGACGGCCAGTTCCCGATCGCCGACGCCGTGCGCATCGCGTCCGAGGTGGCCGAAGCTCTCGACCACGCGCACCGGCAGGGCGTGGTCCACCGCGACATCAAGCCCGCCAACATCCTGCTGAGCGACGGTCGCCCGCTGGTGGCCGACTTCGGCATCGCGCTCGCGGTCGGCACCGCCGGCGGGACCCGGCTCACAGAGACCGGACTCAGCCTCGGCACGCCCTACTACATGAGCCCCGAGCAGGCGATGGGCGACCAGCCCGTCGGCGTCGCCAGCGACCAGTACGCACTCGGCTGCGTGCTCTACGAGATGCTCGTGGGCGAGCCGCCGCACACCGGCGGGTCCGCTCAGGCGGTGCTCGCGCGGATCATCACGGGCAGCGCCACGCCCCCGGCGGTGCAGCGGCCCTCGATTCCGCCCAATGTGGACGCGGCGATCCGCAAGGCGCTCGAGCGCGTGCCGGTCGATCGGTTCGGCACGGCGCGGGAGTTCGCGGCGGCGCTGGCCGATCCGGGCTTCCGGTACGGCGAGATCCCGGGCGAGGTCGCGGGCGGTGTGTCGCGGAGGGCCGTCGCTGGCGTCGGACTGCTGGCACTGGTGCTCGGGGGAGCGGCGGGACTCCTCGCCGCGGGCGCATTCGGGATCGGCGGCGGCGAAGACGGGGCGCCCGCGTTCGATCCTGCCGTGCGCCCCCTGCAGGTCACCTTCTCCGGCGAGGCACTCCGTCCCGCGATTTCTCCCGATGGCGAGTGGGTCGCGCACGTGGACCGGAGCGAGTGCCTCAACGAGACGTTCGTGACCTGCCGGGTGTCGGTCGTGGTTCGGGGCCGCGAGGGTGGCCAGCCTCTCACGCTGGCCGAGGGCCTGGTCGAGGTATGGGATCTCCGCTTCTCACCCGATGGCGAGAGCGTCGCCTTCATCGGCGGCTACGACGATGGTCGGGAATTCGTGTTCACGGTGTCCCGCCTCGGCGGAGCGATCCGTCCCGTCGGAGAGGCGCTCCCCTTCGACTTCGATCCGGACGGGACCGCCATCTGGACGATGGCGACCCCCGCTGGAGCTTCCCCGGTGCTTCGGCGCCTCTCCTACCCGGAGGGCACGGTCGAATCCGAGACGGAAGTCACCGTCGAGGAGGTCCTACGCATGCGCGTGTCTCCGGACGGCGACCGATTCGTGCTGGTCGAGGATGGTCAACTCGTACTGGTATCGCGCGACGGAAGCGTGATCGAGGCACGCCCGACGCCCCACCGTGAGCAGGTGGCATGGACGCCCGACGGGGACGCCGTGGTGCTCTTCGAGACCGGTACCGTGCGGGAGGACGACCTCGTGCGCATCGAGGTGACGGACGATGGGTTCGGGGAACGCACCCTGCTCCGCGGCGGGATCCCGACGGATTACCGGGGGGACATGGACGTCGCGCTCGAGACCGGCGACGTCCTGTATGCCCAGGGCGCCGGTGCGTCCGAGCTCTACGCGCTCGACCTCACCGATCCCGACGCCACCGCCGTGCGGTATGCGGCCGGCAGTACGTGGTACGGACGCCCCAACCCGTACGACGCATCGACGATCTTTTACCAGCGCGGCGATGCCGTGGGCGACAACGTCTACCGATACGACGTCGAGACCGGTGTGGAGGTCGCCCTGACCGAGGAATCGAGCGCCGGTGGTGCGGCCATCGGGTTCGCCACGGACGGGAGCCGCGCGACGTACGCCCGTGTATCGACCGTCTCGGAGGTCACGATCGGCGTGATCGACCTGCCGTCGGGCCGACACCGCCTCTACGAACAGGACCGATATGTCGACCTGCTTCACCCGATCGGTCCCGCCGGGATCATCGGGCGCGAGAGCATCGCCGGCCGCGTGGTCCTGCGTCGGCTGGACGCCCCCGACGGCGAGTTCGTGACGATCCCCGCCGACCTCCCCACGGGCGGGGACGCCTCGATCGTCGACTTCGCGGTGTCCCCGGACGAATCCACGCTCGCCGTCGTCGCGATGCAGGGCACGCTCGGAACCCTCGGGACCCTTCCGGTCGACGGTGGGGAGATCCAGCCGGTCGCCCGGTTCACCCTCGACGGGTCGGCGGAGCTCGTCGTGACGAACGTGTTCTGGGTGACGGATGGCATCCGGGTGGCCCGCTGGCTCGCGGACGACGACGCCCCGAGCGTCTGGGCCTGGTCCGACGACCGCCAGGCCCTTGCACGACTCCTCGACGTTCCCGCGCCCTGCAACCTGGTCGACGGCGTGTCGTTGGACACCTCGTCGTCGCTGCTCACCTGCGTGGCGTCCGACCGAAAGACCGACCTCTTCATCCTGCCCGGATTCGGGCGGTAGGATCAGCGGGGGCCGCTACTCCTCCCCACCCTCCGCCATCTCGGGCGCGCTCAGCTCCCTGGGCGTGACGTCCACCGGGGTCCCGGGCTCGATGTCCTTCTTCGAGCGGATGCCCAGTTCCTCGAACTTCCGGCCGGTCACGAGCACACGGGACTCGAGCGAGCCGACCGCTCGATTGTACGCCTCCGTGGCCCGCACCAGTCCCTTACGTACATCGTCGAAGTGCCCACTGAGTATGGATATACGTTCGTGCAGTTCACGTCCCAGCTCAGATATCTCGCGGGCGTTCTCGGCGAGCTGTTCCTGGCGCCATGCGTGCGCCACGGTCTTCAGCAGACCGATCAGCGTCATGGGGTTCGTGAGCACCACGCTGTTCTGCAGCGCCTCGTCCACGAGGGTCGGGTCCTCCATCACCGCGGCCGTGTAGACGGCGTCGCTCATGTACATCGCGACGAGATCCGGCGTGTCCCCCAGCGCCTCCTGGTAGGACTTCTGCCCGAGCGTCTTGATGTGTCCACGGACGGCTCGGGCGTGCTGCTTCCGACCCGCCTTCCGGGTCGCGTCGTCCTCCGCGTTCATCGCGTTGAGGAAGTGGTCCATCGGGACCTTCGAGTCGACCGCGATCCGACGCTCGCCGGGCAGGTTGATGATCAGATCGGGCCGGAGCTGACCATCACTCCCCTGCACCGTCTCCTGCTCCACGAA
>DATFJS010000277.1:0-3406 GCA_035269045.1 Longimicrobiales bacterium
CTCGAGAGCGCTACGAGCCGTGTGAGGGCGAGCGGGCCGATCCCACCTGGCCGTCGCTCGATCCGGGTGGAACGATCCGTGGCCCCACGGCGACCATCCGGCACGGTAGCGGCTCCATCTCCATCTATCCGAGGCAGTGCCTGGGCGACCAGTGCGAGGTGGACGAGCCGCTCGTGCCTTCTCGCGGGCAGGTGCTCGACCACGTCGCCTTCGAGGTCGACGACCTGGACGCGTGGATCGCGTGGCTCGAGCAGGAGGGCGCCACCTTCCTGACGGAGCGCTCGCCCTTCGGGGGCCTCGGGCAGGACGGATGGCGCGCGATCGTCGAGGGGCCGGACGGTCTCTCAATCGAGCTGGTGCAGCCCCGGCGGGCCCGGGTGATCGAACGTCTGATGTCCGAGCGGTGGGTGCACGAGGGACAGCAGCCCGACTTCGTGGCGTTCGACGACACGCGCATCGATTTCCACCTGACGTACGTGAGTCGGGGTGGGCGTCCCGGTGGACTGGAATCGTACGGCCTCGACACCCGATTCGGCGACGCCTTCCTCTCGATGCGGAGCCCCCACAACACCTTCAACTCCCTCCGGGCTCCGATGCCGGACATCGAGTACCGGGACCAGCCGAGCTTCCGCAGCGCGGAGGAGGAGCGAGCGCGGGACCTCACGCGCTGGCGCACCGAGGCGCTGAAGCTGCCCGCCGGACCCTTCTGGGAGGTACCCGTCGCGCTGCCGGCGGAAGAAGTCCGACCCGGAGTGGAGTGGGCCGACACGGTCCACCATGTCGATGCACCCGGGCTCTGGCTCGAGGAAAGCTGGGGCGGCGTCTGGCGCTACCGTGCCGTCGCGGACACGACGCTCGACGGACACACCTACCCGATCGTCGAGGTGGATGCGGACGTCCGATACGGTGGGCTGCTGTCGCCGGAGCTCTCGCTCGGGGGATTCGGACGACCGTGGCCCCGGGTCCGGCGTGAGGCGGAGGGCCGACTCTCCGGGCGCATGGTCCTCGACCCGGATCTCGGGCTGCGCCTCACCGGCAGCGACACGACGCGCCTCGAGGGCACCGTCACCCTGATCGAGCCCGACGGTCTGGAGCTCACGAGTCCGGTCGTGTACGAGCGGACCCAGCGCTGGGCTCTGTCGGATTCGCTCGACTGGGCGGCCGACCTCACCGCCCGTCGTGAGGCCGCCGCGAATCGGCGCACCGGGATGCTGATTCTCGCCCGGGACTCCCTCGAAGAGCGGCTCCGCGCGGGCGATGCCGCGCTGGCCGATTCTCTCCTGGACGTCTATGCGACGGCGACGACCATGGAGCAGCGTACCGAGGTGCTCGGACTGCTCCGCAGGAACGATCGGTCCCGGGACTGGGCGGCGGAGATCGAGCCGATCCATCTCGCCGCCGGTGACAGTGCGTACGCCATCAACCGTCTGCTGGGCACCGACTCGGGGTCCGGGTTCCTGCGCTTCGACGCGAGTTCCTTCGGCCCGGATCGCGCCGAACGGATCGTGGCGTGGCTGGAGCGACCCGACGACCTCCTGCGCCTAGGAATCCATGCCCGCGACGTGCGCCAACGTGTGGTCGAGGCGTTCGGGCGCTGGATCGTGGCCGACGGACCGACCCCATGTGACTCCGGCGGATGCCGCCGCCTCGCGGATCTCGCACTCGAGTCCGCCGACTCGGACGTCCGGGCAATGGGCGTGGTCACCGACTTCCTGCTCGATCCGGCGGGCGGCTGGGAGGCGCTGCAGGAGCTGCGCGCCGTCGATACCGTCGCGACCGCCGCGGTGTGGGACGTCGCCGCAGGGCTACCGGACGACGAAGGGCGCTCCCGCGTGGCGGCCGTCGCGGTAGACCCGGGAGACTGGACGCGGTGGCGTGACCTCGGAATCGGTCCACGACCCGGGCCGGGGATCCAGCAGGCCGTCGACCTCTTCCGTCGGCGTACCGCATGGGATCCGGTAGAGGAGGTTCGAGATGCCCGGGCGACCGCGGAGTCGGACTCGGCCCGCGTGATTCTCGGGTTCGCACTGGACCTCCTGGGGGCCTCGGCCGAGCCGGCGCCGGCGGAGATCGTGGCGACGCTCCGCGACTCGGCGAGTTCGGCGATCGCGTTCCAGAATGCGGTCCGGCGCGCCGGGGAACTGCTGCGTGAGGCCCAGGACGACCCTGTGCTCTCCGACAGCGTCACTGTCGCCGTCCTCGAGGTGATTCTCGGCGGAGGAGAGGGCCCTCCGATCTTCGAACCGCTGGAGCGGCTCGATTACGAATCGGACCCGATCGTGAGCGCGGCGCAGGGATTCCACGGAGTCCGGAACCGGGGCTTCATCCTGCGCCCGACGAACGTACCACCGGGATTCGATGCGGAGCGCCTGGAGCAGATCGCCGCGGGCCGCGCGACGGTCCAGGATTCGGCGGCCGCCTCCGCCTGGGACGCACGTGACGGCGGTGTCGTGCTTTCGGTCCGGCCGTTCCTCCGGGACGGAGACCTCGCCACCTTCGCCTGGAGCTGGACCGTGTACGATCGCCGAACCTCCGACCAGGCCCCGCTGGGCTACTCGGGCGGGGGGTCGTTTCTCCTCGTCCGGATCGCGGACGAATGGCGGATCGTGAGCGCGGGGAGCTGGATCACCTGACGCGATTCTCCAGTGGCTCGGGCCTTCGTCACCCGTCGGCGGTGCTGGCCAGAATGCGCTGGACGACCTCATCGGCGGCGAGCAGCGCGCCCTCGATGTGACCCGCGAAGGCGGGAGCGGTCTCGGTCGAAACGAAGTGCACCCGACCCTCGACCGGCCTCCGGTACAGAGGATGGCCGTAGAGGTCGTGACGCTGGGCCCGGCGTGCTCCGGCGGGTGTCGTCCACCGCTCCCTGCTCCAGTCCACGAGGCGCAACGCCGCCGGTTCTCCCGCTTCCGGCCCGAACAGGCGGACGAGCTGACGGCGTACGTCATCCTCCGTCACGACACCCTGAGCGAAGCCGAAGAGCACCGGTGGATCCCCGCCGGGCCCGCTCATGTCGTGAACTTCGCGCAGGGGCCCGACATGGCTGATCGCCGCCCCCGAAAGTCCGCGTCCACGCCAGAAGGCCGACGCGTAGCGCGCGACCACCTTCACGGTCTCCCCCATCCACACCGGCGTCGCGACGGCGAGTCGGTGCAGCTCCGGAGGGAGTTTCGGAGAGAACACGAGTTCGTGCGCCGCGAGCGCCGGCGGAAGCGCGACCACCGCGTGTCGAGCCTCGACGCGAACGTCGGCGCCGTCGCTGTCCGACCCCGAGACCCCGACGCCATCGGCGTGGACCTCGACTCGACGCACGGCGGTCGACAGCCGCACCGTCCCCGGTTCGAGGCGATCCGCCAGCGCACGCGCCAACGAGGCAGCGCCCGCCGAGAATCGCAGCGACTCCACG
>DATFJS010000278.1:0-2678 GCA_035269045.1 Longimicrobiales bacterium
GCTTCCCTACGCGCTGCTGGTTGCCGGCATCGGGATGGTTCTGGGCGACATCGGGACCGCATACGGCCTGCCGAACAGTGTGGCCCTGGGGGCCGGCGTGCTGTTGCTGGTGCTGTTCCTGCGGTTCTTCGGAACGCCGACCGAGGACGCGCCGACCGTCGAGCCGGCGTGAGGTCGCCGGGTCCCGCGCTCAGCCCTTCCGCCGCGCCCGGAAGAAGCTTCGGAGCAGGTCGGCCGATTCTTCAGCGCGCACGCCGCCCGTCACCTCGGCCCGGTGATTGAGGCGCTCGTCCGAGAGCAGCGTGCCCAGCGTCTCGACCATCCCTCCCTTCGGATCGGTCGCCCCGAACACCACCCGCGGCACGCGGGCCAGAACGATGGCACCCGAACACATGGCGCACGGCTCGAGGGTCACGTAGAGGGTCGTGTCCAGAAGACGGTGATCGCCGAAGGACTCGGCGGCGCGGCGGAGCGCGACGACCTCGGCGTGGGCCGTCGGGTCGGTGTCGAGAAAGGTGCGGTTGAACCCCTCGGCGATCGCACGGTCCTCGTGGACGATCACCGCCCCGACCGGAACCTCACCCTGTTCCGCCGCTTCGCGGGCGAGCTCGAGCGCACGGCCCATCCACCTGGCATCGGCGGCGCCCTGCTCCGAATCCACGTGGATCCGGGGACTCAGTGGGCCGTGGCGAGGGCGCGGGTGGCCGCGCTTTCATCGAGGTGGCGGTAGAACGCGACGACGCGGCCGAGGATGGGCAGCGTCGCCGGGTCCTCCACATGCACCGGCGTGCCGCCGGAGAGCCGCTGGAGTTCGAGGGACGAGCCGGCGCGCCGAACGCGATAATACCCGGCGGCGCCCCCACCGACGCGGGCCGCGATCACACTGCCGTCGCGCACGTCCGAGACCGCGGTGGGCTCCAGGAGCAGATAATCCCCATCCGCGCCACCCATCATGGCGACGTCGTCGCCGCGGGCCCGGACGAAGAATGCACGCTCCGATCCCGCCAGACGGCGATCCACGGTGAGGTAATCCCCCGTGTCGAGCGTGTCCTCCACATCGTCGGGGAGCATGTCGAGAACCGGCACCGACACCGCCTCCGGAGCCAGATCGACCCCGAGGATACGCACGCCCCGCGACCGCGAAGGATCGCGCTCCACGAACCCCTTCTCGGCGAGCGCCTGAAGGTGTTCCGAAACGGTCTTGGTGCTCTTGATACCGAATTCCTCGCCGATTTCCCGGATCGAGGGCTGGTATGTGTTGCGCCTGAGATATGAGACCATGTAGTCGAATATCTTGCGCTCGATCTCGCTCGGGACTTGGGCCATCTAGGCCTCCGGCATCGGCTTCCGACTCGGGGGGTCGGCCTCCCCTTTTACGGCGGGGAGGTGCACCATCTCGTCATCTCTCGCGGGCGGGCCCGAAACCCCGACCGGAATCCAATTGGACAGCATGCGCGCAACCACGGGCCACGCGCGCCATCCACTCGCCTCAGGTGACGGAGTCGTCGCCGAGGTGAGACAAATGTTTACGGGCTGCGGCCACACGCGCCAGTGTTTCGTCGCGTCCGAGTAGAACGAGCACCTCGAAAATACCTGGACTGAAGCCTCGCCCCGTTACCGCCAAACGCAACGGGTGTATCATCTTGCCTGCCCCGACCTCGAGTTGATCCGCACGGGTCCGCAGAATTTCTTCCAGAACGTCTTCGGTCCACCCCGCCGCCCCGGAGTATGCTTCCGACAGGGCGGAAAGAAGTTCCAGGGCCCGCTGCGAGTCCTTCTCGAAGTGCTTCCTCGAGGCCTTCTCCTCGTACCCGTCGATCGGCCCGAGGAAGGGCGCCGCCTGATCCACCATCTCGACCACGCTACGCGACCTCACCTTCAGGAGGCCGGCGAGTTCGGCCAGCCACCCGTCGGGCCGTGACTCCCAGGCCGAGGCGTCGTACCCGGCCCGCTCCAGCGCCTCGATGAACAGCGGCAGGACATCCTCCACCGGCAGCTCGGCGAGATACTGGCCGTTCATCCAGCCGAGCTTCTCGGTGTCGAAGACGGCGCTCGTATGATTCACGCGCTCCATCGAAAAGCGCTCGATCAGGGTCGGCCGGTCCATGATCTCCTGATCGTCCCCCGGGTTCCAGCCGAGCAGGGCCAGGAAGTTCACCATCGCGTCGGGCAGGATCCCCTGCCCCGCGTACTCCTCGACAGCCGTCGCGCCGTGCCGCTTCGAGAGGCGCTTGCCGTCCGGTCCGAGGATCATCGGCACATGGCCGAAGTCGGGCACGGTGAATCCCAGCGCCTCGTAGAGCAGGATCTGCTTCGGCGTGTTGGAGATGTGGTCGTCCCCCCGGATCACGGTATCGACCCGCTGCTCGGCATCGTCCGACACCACGGCGAGGTTGTACACGGGAGAGCCGTCGGCCCGCAGAATCACGAAGTCGTCGATGTCGTGATTGGCGAAGCTCACCGGACCGTGCACGAGGTCCGTCCACCGCGTCTGGCCGACCGGAACCCGCAGCCGGATCGCGAACGGCTCCCCTTCGGCCGCACGTCGCTCGGACTCCTCCTCGCCCATGTCGTCGGCCCAGCGTCGGGCCAGCGTCGAGGGATGGCCGACGCCGAGGCGCTCCGCCTCGGCCCGGAGTTCCTCGGGCGACGAGAAGTCGCGGTACGCCTTCCCCTCC
>DATFJS010000279.1:0-3047 GCA_035269045.1 Longimicrobiales bacterium
CCGAGATCCAGGCCCCCGGTGGTGCGGACGAGGTCGAGGTCGGTGGCCCCCTCGAGTTCCCGCCACCCCGTCAGCGCCCGTCGCGCCAGGGGGACGTAGGCGGGAGACTCGAAGTATGCGATCCGGAAGATCCGCGAGTGGCCGTGCGACGATCCCCGCTCGTGCAGCGGCTGGAACTGCTCCACCCCGAGAACGTCGATCCCTTCACGAGCGGCACGGAAGGCCACCGCAGCGCCCACGCCGCCGAGTCCGACCACGACCAGCTCGGTGC
Organism: Longimicrobiales bacterium; assembly: GCA_035269045.1. Taxonomy (GTDB): domain Bacteria; phylum Gemmatimonadota; class Gemmatimonadetes; order Longimicrobiales; family Gaopeijiaceae; genus Gaopeijia. The sequence continues at coordinate 272 of DATFJS010000279.1, forward strand.
GGTCAGCCTCCGTCATACGCCGCCGCGCCGCTCTCGGACAAGCGCCGAACGCGCGCGGTTCGCCTCGATCCGGTCCTGGATCGGGGCCGGCTCCACACGCGGATCGTCGATCACCTCGAACTCGGCCCCGGAGGCTTCCCCGTCGACGACGACGCGGAAGGTGTACGTGCCCGGCAGCACCTCCGTGCCCGGCGCGAGATCGGGGTGGGCCAGCCCCTCCTCCTCGCCTGCGTCGAGGTCCCAGACCCAGCGGTTCAGGCCGGGGGACGACGGCCGCGACTCGGTGGCCACCAGCCTCCCCACGGCATCGAAGACCTCGATCCGCGCCGGCCCCGTCGCGTCCTCGCCCGCGATCCACTGCAGGAACACACCCCTGGGCCGCGTCTCCCCCTGCCACATCGTCATCCCCGTGGAGCGATACCCGATCGCCTCGGCGACCGGATGTAGGATGCCGACGCGTCCCGGTTCGATCGCCTCGACGCGGGAGCCCATCGCCTCGGGATGCAGTGCGCCCTCGGCGGCGGCCACGGCCCGGACGCCCGTGATGTCGTCGATCACCCAGGCTCCGCGCCCATGCGTACCGAGCACGAGATCGTCGTCGCGGGCATGCACCTCGAGATCGTCCACCGGCACCCTCGGCACGTGCGACCACACGGCCCAGGAATCGCCCCGATCCACGCTGACCCAGAGCCCGAGCTCGGTGCCGAGGAAGAGCAGGTTCGGCTCGTGCGGATCCTCCTCGATGGCGATCCCGAACCCGTCCACCTCCTCGCCGAGTCGCTCCCACGTGTTCCCGAAGTCCTCGGTCCGGTAGAGATACGACGTCCAGTCCCCCCGGCGGTGGTCTTCGAACACGACGTAGGCCGTGCCCGCATCCGCGTGCGACGGCTCGACGTCCGGGACCCACGTGCCTGCCGGGACACCCGGGATGTTCGGTGCGACGTTGGTCCACGTCGCACCGTCGTCACGGGTGACCTGCACGTTTCCGTCGTCCGTGCCGACCCAGATCACCCCATCCTCGATCGGACTCGGTGAGATGTCGATGATCGTGGTGTGCGTCTCGGCGCCCGTGGCGTCGCGCGTCAGTCCCCCGCTCTCGCCCCAGATCTGCTTGGCGGGATCGTTGGTGGTCAGGTCCGGGGAGATGACCTCCCACGTCTCGCCCCGGTCACGGCTGCGATGCACGTGCTGACTCCCGATGTAGAGCGCGTACGGGTCCAGCGGATCCACGGCCACCGCGGCGTTCCAGTTGAACCGGAGGTCGAGGCTGTCCGACCGGGGGCGGATTCCGGTGCGATCGCCGGTGATCTTGTCGAAGCGCGAGAGGTTGCCGCCCTGCGACGTCGAGTAGCCGTAGCGATCTCCCGACGGATCGTCGTAGACGTTGAAGCCGTCTCCCCCGCCCACCCGGAACCAGTGCGCGTTCAGGATACCCTTGTTCTCCCAGACGTCGCTGGGCCCGTACCAGGAGCCGTTGTCCTGCAGCCCGCCGTAGATGTTGTAGGGCATGTCGTCGTCGAGCGAGATGCGGTAGAACTGCGCCAGCGTGAGATTCTCGACGAACCGCCAGGTGTCGCCGCGGTTGTAGCTGAACGCGATCCCGCCGTCGTTGCCCATGATCATCTCGCGCGGGTCGTCGGGATCGATCCACAGGTCGTGTACGTCCCCATGAATGATCGAGGATGAAACGACGGTCTCGAAATTCCGCCCCTGATCCTCACTCACCTGCATCGAGGAGTGGAGGTTGTAGACGATGTCCGGATCCCGCGGGTCGACCCGAATGTCAGCGTAGTAGAAGGGGCGCGGAGCCACTCCACGTCCCGCCGCGATGGTCTCGAACGTCTCCCCCCCGTCCGTCGAACGCAGCATGGCGCTCTCCTCGGCCTCGACGAGCGCGTAGACGACATTCGGCGCGGACGCGGCGAAGGCGAGCCCCATGCGCCCCAGTTCGCCATCCGGGAGACCGTCCGCCGACGTGCGCTCCACCCAGCTGTCGCCCCCGTCCATCGTGACGTACATGCCGCTCCCGGGGCCACCCGATTCGAAGATCCACGGCCAGCGGCGGAACTCCCACATGCCCACGATGAGGTGGTCGGGGTTGGCGGGGTCCATCGCCATGTCGCCGACGCCGGTGCGCTCGTCCACGTAGAGGACGCGATCCCACGAGTCCCCGCCATCGGTGGTGCGGTAGACGCCCCGCACCTCCCCGTCCGACCAGGCCGGGCCCATCACCCCCACGTAGACCAGGTCCGGGTCGGTCGGGTGCGTGAGGACGCGGTGAATCCGCTCGGAGCCCTCGAACCCCACGAACTCCCACGTGTCTCCGCCGTCGGTCGACTTGTAGAGACCGTCCCCGATCCCCGCCGAGTTTCTCGGATTCCCCTCGCCGGTGCCGACCCAGACGATGTCGGGATCCCCCTGGAAGACGGTCACGTCCCCGATGCCGAGAATGCGCTGGTCGTCGAACACGGGGTCCCAGGTGAGTCCTCCGTCCTCGGACCGGAACACGCCCCCGGTCGCCGCACCGACGAACATCTTCGTGCGGTCCGAGAGGACCACGTCGATGGCGGCCACACGTCCGCTCATTCCGGCGGGCCCGACGTTGCGCGCCTCGACCGCGGCGAACCACTCGACGAGCCCGTCCGTGGTGAGCTGCGCCTCCGCCGGTGCGGCTGTGAACAGGAGCGCCAGCGGGAGAAGCGGCGATGCGAAAACGGAAACCGAGCGGATCATGGCATATCGGCGGTGCGAGTCTGAACCGGGGTGACGGACGTGA
>DATFJS010000280.1:0-2723 GCA_035269045.1 Longimicrobiales bacterium
CCGACGAGCAGATCGAGGCGATCGTCCAGCGGGGCGGCGTGATCGGCTGTGCGTTGGATGCGTGGATGCTCTACCCGGGGTGGGTGCGCGGTGAGACGTCACCCGACGTGGTGAGCCTGGAGGCGTACGTCGACCACATCGCCCACATTTGCGAGCTCACGGGCGACACCGCCCATGCCGCCATCGGCAGCGACCTCGACGGAGGCTTCGGCAACGAGCAGACGCCGCGCGATCTCCGCTCGATCGCAGACCTGCAGAAGGTGCCGGACCTCCTGAAGGAGCGCGGCTTCTCCGAGGACGATGTGGCCGCGGTCATGCACGGCAACTGGGTCGGTTTCTTCGGACGCCACCTTCCCGCGTCGCTGCGCTAATAGCCTGCCCGCTTGTCCACCACGTTTCTGAGCGGCCGCCCTTGCAGGTACAGCTCCACATTCTCCTGGAGCACGTCCATGGCGCGCCGGTCGTAGTGGGGCGACTCGCCTCCGTAGTGACCAGTGACGATCACGTTCCGCATGCTCCGTAGCGGCGAGTCGGCAGCGAGCGGCTCCTCCTCGAACACGTCGAGGCCCGCCCCCGCGATGCCTCCACGCCGGAGCAGGTCGATGAGCGCACCCTCGTCCACGATCGGGCCGCGTCCCACGTTCACGAACAGCGAGGAGGGCTTGAGGAGCGCCAGCTCTGCGCGTCCGAGCAACCCGTGCGTTTCATCGGTGAGCGGAAGCGCGACGAACACGACGTCCGCCTCGGGCAGGAGGCTCGGGAGAGCGTCGATCGTCATGACGCGCACGGCACCGTTCGCGGCGGCCGGTGTGCGCTTGACGGCCGTGACCTGCATGCCGAAGCAGTGCGCAACCTCCGCGAGACGTCGACCGATCGCGCCGTAGCCGAGCACCAGAGCGCGCGACGAATGAAGTTCGATCACGTCTCGCCTGGGAGCGTGGAACCAGCGGCCGTCGCGTTGGCTGTCGAGGGCCCGGGGCAGCAGTCGGGCGAGGGACAGCGTCATGGCCAAGGCATGCTCGGCGATCTGGATGCTGTGGATGCCGGTCGCGTTGGTCAGGAGGAACGGCGCGACCCGCGCCTTTGGGTGGCGCATGAGCCAGTCGCTTCCCGCACCCCACTGCTGATACCACTCCAGGCGTGGCATCGCTTCGAGCAGCTCGTAGGGGGGCCGACCCGCGACGATCGCGACACGGTCCTGGAGCTCGCGAATCCGTTCGGAGTCGGACGTGATCACGAGCTCGAAGGCGCGTCGACTCGCCCGTAGCGTCTCCCTGAGCCGATTGGCCTGACCCGCGTCCAGGAGCTCGGGCGGGTTCGCGACGAGGAAGACATCCTGATTCATCGTGAGGAGGAGACCGCAGCAGTCCGCCCCGGCCGCCGTGGCGTCGCTCCATCCACGCCGGCGGAGGCGTCCGTGCGAGCGTTCCTGTCAGCTAGCATCGATCGACTCGAAGTGTACACGGACGCGGGGGGGCGCCCGGTCCGTTCCAGGGGATGCCGGTGTGGGTCCGTAACCACGCGGTAAAATGCGGCGCACACAGAAGCAGGTGCTCGAGGCGGTCCCGCCGGTCGAGCCGGTCGCGAAACGTTCGCGACGAGACCAGCGAGCCCGAACGACGCCTCCCCCTTCGTCAGGCGATCCGTCGGATCGTAGCGACGAATCGTAGGGGCGAACGGCCACGTCTTGCTCGCCCAGGCTCCAGACTCCACGTCCCGCCGGCTCCGGTCGAACGACTCAGTGTTCACGATCGATCCACATTACGAAGGAGAGGCTCGCCATGTCCATCTACGAGCGATACGGGGTGAAATCCCTCATCAACGCGGCTGGGACCAAGACGCGGCTGGGCGGCGGATCGATGGCTCCCGAAGTCCTGCAAGCGATGAACGAGGCCTCTCGGCGCAGCGTCGACATGGCCGATCTCCAGGCTGCGGCGAGCCGGGTGATCGCGAGGCTGACCGGGGCGGAAGCTGGGTACGTCACGAGCGGAGCGGCGGCCGCATTGACGCTGAGCGCCGCGGCCTGCATGACCGGCCCGGATCCCGTCAAGATCGACCGCCTTCCACACACCGACGGCATGCCGAACGAGATCGTTCTGTTCCGACTCCACCGCAACTCCTACGATCACGCTTGGCGTGCCTCGGGCGCGCGGCTCGTGGACGTGGGCGTGGACGACCGGGTGGCGCGAAGCGGGGTCCGTTCGATCGAGCCCTGGGAAATCGAGGCCGCGATCGGCGAGCGGACGATCGCCGTCGCGTACGTGGCGGGAGCCGCGGCATCGCCCCCGCTCGAGGATTTCGTCCGTGTCGCGCACGCCCACGACCTGCCGGTGCTCGTGGACGCCGCAGGGGAACTGCCCCCAAAGGAAAACCTCCGGAAGTTCATCGCCACCGGAGCCGACCTCGTCGCGTTCAGCGGCGGCAAGGCGATCGGCGGACCGCAGGCCACGGGCGTGCTGTGCGGACGGAAAGATCTCATCCAGGCGGTTCTCCTGAACCATCTCGACATGGACATGGACCTGTCTCTGTGGGACCCGCCCGAGGACCTGCTCCCCCGCGACCTCCTCGACGCCCTCCCCCGCCACGGCATCGGCCGAGGATTCAAGGTCGGCAAGGAGGAGATCATCGGCCTCCTCGTCGCGCTCGAGCAGTTCGCTGGCGGCGCCTGGCAGGACACACTCGATGGCCGCCGTGAATTCGCACTGGGCATCGTCCGTGAACTC
>DATFJS010000281.1:0-3875 GCA_035269045.1 Longimicrobiales bacterium
ATCCATGATCGGGTGCCCGTCGTCGGTGATGCCCACCGCGCCGGCTTCCACCATCTCGCCGATCTCGGCGAGCCGCTCTCCCTTGAGTCCGATGGAGATCGCGCCGGTGGTGTGCACCCGGGCCGCACCGGCCTTGCGTCCCGCGGCGAGCACGAACCCGACGGATGCCGGCGTGACGATCGGGGGGTCGGTGTTCGGCATCTCGATCACGGCCGTGAATCCACCCGCGGCCGCGGCCCGCGCACCCGTCGCGATCGTCTCCTTATGCTCCTGACCGGGCTCTCGGAGGTGCACGTGCGGATCGATCAGGCCGGGGGTGACCACCGACCCGGACACGTCGAGTTCGAGCGTGCCATCCGGCATCTCATCGATCGAGGGGGCCACCGACGCCACCCGTCCGTCGACGAGCAGTACGTCGCGTGTCTCGTCGACGCCGTTGGCAGGATCGACGACATGGCCGCCCCGCAGAAGAATCGGACGGTGACTCATGTCTCCTTCCCTCCCTTGGCCGCCTCGGCCGAATCGGGGGAGCCCCCCGCGAGCAGATACAGGACAGCCATCCGGACGGCGACACCGTTCGTCACCTGCTGCAGGATCACCGAATGGGGTCCGTCCGCGACGTCGGAATCGATTTCGACGCCCCGGTTCATCGGGCCGGGATGCAGGATGAGCAGTTCCCGGTCCACCGCCGCCAGACGCTCGCTCGAGACGCCCCAGATGTGGTTGTATTCACGAAGGCTCGGTACGTAGCCGCCCTCCATCCGCTCGAGCTGGAGCCGGAGGATGTTGAGGACGTCCGCCCACTCGATCGCGGCCTCGACCCGATCGAACACCTGGACGCCCATCTCCTCGATCCCCCTGGGGAGGAGGGTACGGGGACCGCAGACCGCCACCTCCGCGCCGAGCTTGATCAGGCCGTAGATGTTCGAGCGCGCCACGCGCGAGTGGAGCACGTCCCCGACGATGCAGACCTTCTGCCCCTCGATCGGACCGCGATGGTCGCGGATCGTGAGCAGATCCAGAAGCGCCTGGGTCGGGTGCTCGTGCCGGCCGTCCCCCGCGTTGATCACGTTCGAGGGGATCCGCTCCGCGAGAAAACCCGCGGAGCCGGACGAGCCGTGGCGCATGACCACCATGTCGATGTTCATCGCCTCGAGATTCCGCGCCGTGTCCACCAGCGTCTCACCCTTGACGACCGACGATCCACTGGAGGAGATGTTCACCGTGTCGGCGCTCAGCCGCTTCTCGGCGAACTCGAAGGAGACGCGGGTTCGCGTCGACGGCTCGAAGAAGAGGTTCACGATCGTCTTGCCGCGGAGGACCGGGACCTTCTTGATCCGGCGCTGGCTGATCTCCTTGAACGGCTCGGCCGTGTCGAGGATCGATCGGATCTGCTCGGCGCTGAGCGGCTCGAGTCCCACCAGGTCCTTCCCGAGGGCGGAGACGGACGAGTTCATGCGTCCCCCCCCTCGATCATGATCCGGTCGACCGCGAGGCGGTCGTCGAGCTCGGGAACGCGCACCTCGATGCGCTCGCCGGGACCCGTCTGAATCGACGCACCGACCACGTCCGCCTGGATCGGCAGCTCCCGGCCATCCCGTTCCGCGAGGACGCAGAGGAGGATGCGCGAGGGCCGGCCCCAGTCGAGGAGTTCGTCGATCGCGGCCCGCACCGTTCGTCCGGTGTAGAGCACGTCGTCGATGAGAACCACGATACGGCCCTCGATTCCACGGGGCGGAATCTGCGTCTCGCCCACCTGGGGAATGCTGCCCACCGTGCCGAGGTCGTCACGGTAGAGCGTGATGTCCAGGACGCCGAGGGGGATGTCGGTGTCCTCGGCCGCGTCGATCTCATCCTTGAGAAGGGCGGCGAGATGGTCCCCCCGGCGGCGGATGCCCATCAGGACAAGCTGGTCGTGACCACCGGCGCGCTCGACGATCTCGTGGGCCATTCGGGAAAGGGCCCGCCGTACCGCCGGTTCTTCGAGTACCTCGGTGGGCGACTGCATCGGGGAAGGGTCGGAGGGGGCACGTTCTGGTTCGGGCGTATCTTCGCCGCCGCCCCGTGGGGTGTCAACGCGGCGACGCGGGTCGTCCCGCACCCTGGACGACACCGGCCCGACGGCCCCGCCGCTCGTGGATGGGTCCGCTTTACACACCACGGCCGTCCCGCCATTGTGACACGTTTTTCGCCCCTTCCCCAGCGTCCCGACGCCATGCGCCACCTCCTTCGAGTCTCCCTCGTCGCCCTCGTCCTCACGGTGGGGATCTGGGCGCGCCCCGCCGCCGCGCAGGAGCTGGTCGAGGCCCCCGTCGTCGCGCTGGACGGAGTTTCCCTGAGCATGGTGGCGTGGGCCGGATACGAGCCCACCTCCTGGACGCTGCGCGACGCGAACGGGGCCGAACTCGCGTCGGGATCGGCAGCCGTCGGGGACACCATCCGCATCAGCGGCGTCGAGGTCGATCGAGGCGGCCTCCCGCTGGAGCTGCGGATCGGGGACGCATCGTTCGAGGTGGACCCTCTGCCGCTTCCGGCGTGGTTCTCCCTTCTGCCGCCCCTCATCGCCATCCTCATGGCGCTGATCTTCCGCGAGGTCGTGACCGCGCTCTTCGCGGGGGTCTGGCTCGGGGCCACCGCAGTGACGGGGTTCGACCCGCTCGCGGGGCTCTTCAGGTCGATCGACACCTACCTCATGCCCGCGGTCGCCGACGGCGGACACGCCTCGATCATCATGTTCTCGCTCCTGCTCGGCGGCATGGTGGGCCTGGTGGCGCGGAACGGCGGAACCGACGGGATCGTGGCGGCGGTGTCTCCCTTCGCGACCAGCAAGCGACGGGGGAAGCTCGCGACGTGGGCGGCGGGGATGGCGATCTTCTTCGACGACTACGCCAACACCCTCGTGGTCGGCAACACGATGCGGCCCATCACGGACCGGCTGAAGATCTCGCGTGAGAAGCTCGCCTACCTGGTCGATTCGACCGCCGCGCCCGTTGCGGCGCTCGTGCCGATCAGCACGTGGGTCGGGTACGAGATCTCCCTGATCGCGGACGGGCTCGACATCGCGGCGCAGCAGAACGCGGGAGATCCCGCACTGGTGGCCCAGCTCACGAGCGCCTCCCCCTTCGCGGTCTTCCTGCATTCCATTCCGTACCTCTTCTACCCCCTCCTGGCGCTCGCGCTGGTCTTCCTCACGTCGGTGATGAAGCGCGACTTCGGTCCGATGGCGGTCGCGGAAGCCAGAGCGGCCAGCGGCGGCGGCCTCTACCGACCGGGCGCGCAGCTCGCCACGGATACCGAGTCGAGCGAGATGCAGGCCAAGGAGGGCGCCCCGGCGCGCTGGTGGAACGCGGCGCTCCCCGTCCTGACCGTCGTCGTCGTCGTGCTCGGCGGTCTGTACCTGGACGGGCGTTCGGTGGTGGGTCCGGAGGCGTCGCTGATGGACGTCTTCGGAGACGCCGACCCGTACGTCGCACTCCTGTGGGGATCCCTCGCCGGATGCGTCGTCGCCTTCCTGCTCTCCGTCGGCCAGCGGATCCTGACCCTGACGGAGGCCGTCGATGCATGGATGGGCGGGCTCCGGTCGATGATGGTCGCGATGGTGGTCCTCACGCTGGCCTGGTCGCTCGGTGCCGTCACCGAGGATCTGCAGACCGCCCCCTTCCTCGCCTCGGTGCTCGAAGGGAACGTCTCGCTCCAGCTCGTCCCGGTGCTGGTCTTCCTCGCCTCGGCGGCGACGGCGTTCGCGACGGGGACGTCCTGGGGCACCATGGCCATCATGATCCCGCTCGTCGTGCCGTTGACGGTGAGTCTCGTTGGGGCGATCGGATTCGAGGACGGGTCGGGCTACTCCATCCTGCTCGGATCGATCTCGTCGG
>DATFJS010000282.1:0-7085 GCA_035269045.1 Longimicrobiales bacterium
TCGCGGCCATGGGGTCGCTGCGAGCCGTGCAGGACGGTCTGTTCGAGTTGGACCAGGACATCAACACGATCCTTGCTTCGTGGCGGCTGGACGGAGAGGGACTCACGGAGCGACGTCGCGTCACGCCACGCACGCTCATGAGCCACGTGTCCGGACTGGGCGACGCCTTCGGGTTTCCGGGCTACGATCCGTCCGGACCCTTCCCGACGCTGGTCCAGATCCTCGAGGGGGAGCCGCCGTCGAACACGCGCCCACTCTTCATGGAACGGGAGCCGTGGGAGGCGTTCGAGTACTCCGGCGGCGGCGTCACCCTGCAGCAGCTCGCGCTGGCCGACGCGCGAGGACGACCGTTCGCGGAGATCCTGTGGGCCGACGTGCTCGGACCGATCGGCATGACCCGATCTTCCTTCGCACAGCCGATGCCCGCGCTCCGCGAGGAGAATGCGGCAGCCGCCCACGACGCAGAGGGCAACCGGAAAGGTGAACCGCGCTGGCACGTCTATCCGGAGCAGGCGGCGGCCGGCCTATGGACGACGCCGACCGATCTCGCCCGGTTCATGATCGAGGTGCAGCGGTCCGTGCGTGGCGAGTCCAATCGCGTGCTCGATGTCGGGCACGCGAGAGAGATGATCACTCCCGTCGGCGTCGGAGACTTCGGCGTCGGCTTCGCGCTCTCCAAGGAGGGCGAGGGGTGGTACTTCCAGCACGGAGGAGCGAACTGGGGATTCCGGGCGAACGTGATCGCGCAAACGGTGAAGGGCTACGGGGTCACCATCATGACAAATGCGGACCGGGGATCGGCCGCGATCAACGAAGTCGAGGAACGAGTCGCCCGGGTATACGGCTGGGATTCGCAGCGCGCCCCGGTGCCCCGCGGCTACCTGCCGCGACCCGACCGGATCGATCTTCCCGTCAGCGAACTCCGGAAGTTCGTTGGCAACTACGAACGGCCCGAGGACTTCGACATCACCATCGAGCTCTTCGAGGGTGCCCTGCGCATGGTCGCGGATGGCCAGCCGATCATCCCGCTCGAACCCGTGGGCGACGGGATTTTCATGACGCTCCAGGTCAACTGGGAGGTCGTGTTCGAACTCACCGACGACGGCGAGGTCACCGGATTCCGCCTCCGTACGAATGGTGGAAACGAGCGGCGGTGGGTGCGCGGCTCCGGCTGATCCGGACCCCGGCGCTCACGAGCGACAGACCTGGAGTCGCGCGTCAGTCCGCCGCGATCTCCGAATCCGCGGCGAAGGCGTCGATCTTCGCGCGAAACGCCTCGGCGAGCCGGCGCGTCACCGGCCCGACCTCACCCGATCCGACGGGCTCGCCGTCGATGCGGGTCGTGGGCCGCACCTCGGTCGTCGTGCCGGTGAAGAACGCCTCGTCGGCGTACTTCATCGACTCCGTCATGATGGCGCGCTCCTCCACGGGAATCCCGATTTCCCGGGCGATCTCGAGCACGTAGCCGCGCGTGATCCCGTGCAGGATCACGTTGCTCGCCGGGTGCGTGACCAGGGTGCCGCCGAAGACGGCGAAGAAGTTCTGGTGGGCGCCCTCGACCGCCATGCCGTCCCGAATCAGGAGCGCGTCGTCCACGCCGGCGTCGACCGAAGCCTGCTGCGCGAGGACGTTGGGAAGCAGGGAGACCGTTTTGATGTCGGCTCTTCCCCACCGACGGTCGGGGACCGTCACGGCCTCGAAGCCCCGCTCCCATCGCTCGTCCGACGGACGACGCCACCGCTTGGCGAAGGCGTAGACCGTCGGAGGTACGGGGTCCTTCGGGAAGGCGTGCGTCCGGGGCGCGGCTCCCCGGGTGATCTGCAGGTAGACGAGCGCGGTCTCCTCGTCGAGAAGGTCGTTCTCCTCCAGCAGGCGATGGTGCATCGCCTCGAGGCCCGACACGTCCTGGTCGATCCGCAGTTCACACAGACCCTTGAGCAGGCGCTGCATGTGCCGCTGCCAGCCGAACAGGTGGCCCCGGTACGACGGCGTGACCTCGTAGATGCCGTCGGAGAAGAGAAACCCCCGGTCGTCGACGGAAATCTTCGCCTCGGCGACCGGGAGGTATTCTCCGTTCAGGAAGACGGTGCTCATCGCCCGCCTCAGGCCTCGGCGTTCTTCTCGAGGCTCTTGAAGTGTTCGAGCAGCTCGGCCTCCGAGATACCGTCGTCCTCCTCGGCGTCGCCCTCTTCCACCGCCTCGACCTCGGCCTCGACGACGTTGTCCGACCCCTCGTCGGAGTCACCCGCCTCGAGCTGACGAATCTCCTCCTCTTCCGGTGCGGAGAGCAGACCCATCTGGCGCTTCAGCTCGAGCAGGCGTCCCTCGACCTGGCCACCCGCGCCGCCCGATTCCAGCTGCTTGAACTCGTCCTCGAGCGAATCGCCGGTCAGATCCTCGTTGATCGCGGCGGCGGCGATGCTCTTCCGCTCGCTCTCCTCGATCTTGTCGGCCATCCGATTGAAGGCCTCGAAGGCCGACGTGTCGGACAGACCGGACATGGTCTCGTGGATCTTCCGCTGGGCCTGGGCGCGCTTCTGCTTCGCGATGAGCAGATTCCGCTTCCGCTTGGCCTCTTCGATCTTCTCGTTCAGCTGGCGGAGCGAGCCCCGGAGCTTCTCGGTCTCGGCCGACTGCGCCTTCCAGGTCTCGTCGAGCTGCTTGGCGCGCCCGGCGTGCTCCTGATGGCGCATGAGCGCCTGCTTGGCGAGATCGTCGCGGCCTTCCTTGACCGCGAGCATGGCCCGGTTCTCCCACTCCTTGGCCTGCTTGAACTCGTCCTCGAGCTGACCGCGAAGCTTGTGCTCGTCCGCGATGGCGGCCGCGACCTCGCGCTTCGCCTTCGCGAGCTGGTCGCGCATGTCGAGGATGATCTGATTCAGCATCTTCTCGGGATCTTCGGCCCGATTGATCAGATCGTTGATGTTCGACTTGATGAGCGTCGAAAGCTTTGAAAAGATGCCCATGTTCAGTCCTCCTCGATGCCCGCCATGGACCGGATCCGGTCCATGTGGCCCGAGGCTGCCAGCTGGATGCTCTCGACGGAGGCCTGGAGTTCTGTGAAGTCCAGGGTCTCGAGTTCGAGCGTATCACTGAGAATGAGTTCGCCGTCCTCGAGCCCGTAGGCTCCGTGGACGACGTCGGTCACGTTGAGTTCGAGGAGCGTACGGTAGAGGTCGACGCTTCCCTCGCCGGAGGGAAGATCCATGACCTTCATCCGCAGCACGACGAGGGGATCGGAGTGGTGCACCACGATCGGGTATCCGCCGTTCCCGGTGCGGACCAGCCACATTCCCTCGTCCAGCTCCTCGTAATCCGCATCCATTCGGATGAGGAAACTCTCGAGATCCTCTCGAGTCTTCATCTGCCTCTCACGTTCTGGGGAAGTACGCTCGGCCATCCGGCCGCGCGCGGCTTCCGTGTACCCGGATCCGGCCCTACGAAAGGTACCGGGCCGCAGTTTCCCTCACGTCCGCCAACGTAACGAGTACGCACCTCGTCCGCGACGCCTTCACGGCCTCGTTACCCGACCGCATCACCCGGTCGCGGCGGCGGCGCGCTCCAGCAGGGGCGCGAGGTATTCGCCGGTGAACGACTCCGGATGATCCGCGACCTGCTCCGGCGTCCCCTCGGCGACGATGAAGCCACCGCCGAAGCCACCCTCCGGGCCGAGATCCACGAGCCAGTCCGCCGTCTTCACGACCTCGAGGTTGTGCTCGATCACGACCACCGTGTTGCCGAGCTCGACCAGGCGATGCAGGACGCCGAGCAGCACACGCACGTCCTCGAAGTGAAGGCCGGTGGTCGGCTCGTCCAGGATGTAGAGCGTGTTGCCCGTCTGACGCTTCGCCAGCTCGGTCGCGAGCTTCACCCGCTGGGCTTCTCCTCCCGACAACGTCGTGGACGACTGCCCGAGGTGGATGTAGCCCAGCCCGACGTCGGCCAGCGCCTGCAGCTTGTCGCGGATCTTCGGGACGGCGTCGAAGAACTCGAGTGCCTCGTCGACGGTCATGTCCAGCACGTCGGCGATGTTCTTGCCCTTGTACCGGACGTCGAGCGTCTCCCGGTTGTAGCGCTTCCCCTTGCAGACGTCGCACGGCACGTACACGTCGGGCAGGAAGTGCATCTCGATCTTCACGAGCCCGTCCCCCGAGCACGACTCGCAGCGCCCGCCCTTCACGTTGAACGAGAAGCGGCCGGGCTGGTACCCGCGCATCTGCGACTCGGGGAGGTTCGAGAAGAGATCCCGGATGGGCGTGAACACGCCGGTGTACGTCGCCGGATTGGACCGCGGCGTACGACCGATCGGCGACTGATCGACATCGATCACCTTGTCGACGAGATCGATGCCCTCGATGGCGGCGTGCGGCTGCGGAGCGGTGTTCGCCCGGTAGAAGTGGCGCGCGAGTGCCGGGTAGAGCGTTTCGTTGACGAGCGTCGACTTGCCCGATCCGGACACCCCGGTCACGCAGGTGAAGACCCCCAGCGGGAAGCTCACGTCGAGCGAGCGCAGGTTGTTGCCCCGCGCACCGCGGACCCGCAGCACCCTCTCGGAATCGGGCTTCCGCCGTTCCGCCGGAACCTCGATCTCGCGGTCCCCACGCAGGTAGGCGCCGGTGAGCGAATCCGGCGCCCCCAGCACGTCGGCGAGTTCGCCCTCGGCCACGACCTCACCCCCGTGGCGACCCGCACCCGGCCCCAGATCCACGATCCAGTCCGCCGCACGGATGGTGTCCTCGTCATGCTCGACCACCAGGACGGTGTTGCCGAGATCCCGCAGGGCCCGGAGCGTTCCGAGCAGCCGGTCGTTGTCACGCTGGTGCAGACCGATGGAGGGCTCGTCGAGGATGTACAGGACGCCCACCAGCCGGCTCCCGATCTGGGTGGCGAGTCGGATGCGCTGCGCCTCTCCGCCGGACAGTGAGCCGGCGGACCGACCCAGGGTCAGGTAGCCGAGGCCGACGTCCGTCAGGAAGCGGAGGCGCTCCCGGACCTCCTTCAGGATCGGGCCCGCGATCTCCTCCGGGAGGTCCGGCGCGCCCGCCCGGAGGGACTCGAAGAACGCCACGGCGTCGGCGACCGGCAGCTCCACGATGTCGCCCAGGTTCTTCCCGCCGACCGTGACACCCAGCGACACCGGACGAAGGCGAGAGCCTCCACACTCGTGGCACGGGAGGGTGGACATGTAGTCCTCGAGCTGCTTGCGGACGTTGTCGGACGACGTCTCGTCGTAGCGGCGCTCGACGGACGCCACGACCCCCTCCCACTGGTCCTCGTAGTAGCCCTCCGTCTTCTTCCCGCCGGACTTGTACGGGAACCGGATCTTCATCTGGCCCGACCCGTCGAGAATGGCGTCGCGGGTGACGTCGTCGAGGTCGGCCCAGGGCGTGTTCGGGTCGAACTCGTACGCCTCGGCGAGCCCCGGGATGACCGATCGCTTCAGGTGCCCGCCGGGTGCTCCCCACGGCAGGATGACCCCCTCCAGGATCGACAGCGATCCGTCGGCGAGGAGCAGCTGCGGGTTGACCTCCTTCCGCGTGCCCAGCCCGTCACACTCGGGGCAGGCGCCGTAGGGGGAATTGAAGGAGAACTGCCGCGGCTCGAGTTCGGTCATCGACGTGCCGCAGTTGGCGCACGCGTACTGCTCGCTGAAGAGCTGGGAGGTGGGCTCGGCGTCTCGGCCCTTTCCGTACTTCAGCACTTCGAGCGTACCCTCTCCGGTGCGTAGGGCCGTCTCGACGGAGTCCGCCAGGCGCTGACGGTCCTCGGCGTCCACCTTGAGCCGGTCGACGACGACGGCCACGTCGTGATTCTCGTAGCGGTTGAGCTTCGGGGGATCGGTGAGATCGTACGTCTCGCCGTTCACGCGGACCCGGACGAATCCCTCCTTCCGGGCCTTCTCGAACACCTCGCGGAACTCCCCTTTCCGACCACGCACGAGCGGGGCCAGGATCTGGAGCCGCGTCCCGTCTTCCCACTCCAGGATACGGTCCACGATCTGCGACGCGCTCTGGCGCAGCACGGGCTCGCCGCACTTCGGACAGTGCGGGATCCCGACCCGCGCCCAGAGCAGGCGGAGGTAGTCGTAGACCTCCGTGACCGTACCGACGGTCGATCGCGGGTTCTTCGAGACCGTCTTCTGCTCGATCGAAATCGCCGGCGAGAGCCCCTCGATCGCGTCGACGTCCGGCTTCTCCATGAGCCCCAGGAACTGCCGGGCGTAGGCCGAAAGGGATTCGACGTACCGGCGCTGCCCCTCCGCGTAGATCGTGTCGAAGGCGAGCGAACTCTTGCCCGAGCCGGACAGACCCGTGACGACCGTCAGGCGGCCCCGGGGGATGCGGACGTCGACATTCTGGAGATTGTGCTCGCGGGCACCGCGGATGACGAGGTGGTCGGTCTTCATGCGGATGGGTGGAGGGAGGCCTCGCGCCCGGATGCGGGCAGCGGGGAGGTCGTGCTACACGACCGACGTCCTCGGGTTCGCCACCCCCTCACGCGGCGCCGATCAGCCTTCCAGCAGACGTTCGATCCGCTCGTCCATCGGGGGGTGCGTGGAGAAGAGCTTCGAGATGCCACCCTTGCCGCTGAAGGGGTTCACGATCGCGAGGTGGGCACCCGCCGGATTGACGTCCATCGGGATCTGCTTCGCGCTGGAATCGAGGCGCCGGAGAGCGTCCGCGAGCCCCCGGGGCGTCCCGACGATCTCCGCGGCCGTACGGTCCGCCTGAAACTCGTTCTGCCGCGAGATCGCCATCTGGACCAGCACCGCAGCGAGCGGCGCGACGATACTCATCGCCAGAATCGCGATCGGGTTGCGGTCGCCGCCGCGCCCTCCACCCAGGATCGCGCCCCACCGGGCGAAGGTCGCCAGCATCGTGATCGCTCCGGCCATCGTCGCGGCGACCGTGCCGACCAGCATGTGCCGGTGCTTGATGTGGGCGAGCTCGTGCGCGGTGACGCCCTCGAGTTCGTCGCGGTCGAGCGCCTGCAGGATGCCCTGCGTGAAGCACACGACCCCATGCTCCGGATTCCGTCCCGTCGCGAAGGCGTTCGGCTGCTGCTTCGCCGCGATCGCCACGGTC
>DATFJS010000283.1:0-2560 GCA_035269045.1 Longimicrobiales bacterium
GCCTGCGACGGAGCTGGCGCGGCGGATGGTGTCGATCACGGAGTTTCGGCACGGCGGCGGAGTCACGTGGTTCGTCACCATCGGTGGTCGCCGCGTGGGCTCGGGCTTGAGCTCTCGCTACCCGAGGGAGCGGATCGAGCGGCAGCGCGACCGCATCCGCCGCGCCGTCGCCGCCGAGATTCGGGGGTGGAGACGTGACGGGCTCATCTGACAGCCTGTTCCCGCTTCCCCGCTTCTACAAGCGGCAAGGTCACGCCGCGGACCCCTGCACGGGGCCCGCTGGCGAGACCTGCGGCTCGTGCGGGCATCTCGCCCGAACGGAATCGCAGACGGGCCGGCGATACTTCAAGTGCGGGCTCATGCGGGCGCATTGGTCGAGCGGAGGGGGCTCGGACGTGCGGAAATCTGATCCAGCATGCGCTCGGTGGTCGGCCAGCGCCGAAGCGGGAGCTGACTGAGCATCCGCGCCTTCGCCGCGATGGCGTTGAGCTTGCCCACGAGCGCCAGCAGATTCGCGTGCCTGGCGGTGGTGTGTCCGACGCCGAAGGTCGGGCCGAACGCCGCGATCTTCGCGAGCCGCTCCGGGTCCGCCCCGTCACGGTGCAGGTTGAAGATCACGATGTGCAGGTTGTCGGGGTGCTCGAGCGTCGAGTAGTCGATCTCACGCGTGCGAAACTTGTGGACCGCCCACCGCCCGGTGCAGAGGCCAAAGCCGAGGTCCGTCCGCAGGCGATCGCCGTCACGGGGGATCGGCTCCATGCCGCATCGGACGCGGTAGCCCATCTTCTGGCACCACTCGTTGAGCTCGAGGATCCCGTCGCGCCGGGCGCCGCCGCCCACCCATCCGGGGCGCTGCTCCGCGTTCCAAGAGGTCGCGTCGAAGTACACGCGGTCGGCGCCGAGCGATTCCCACCGCGCCAGCTCCGAGAGGTAGGGCTCGCGCAGACCCGGGACGACGTCGACGACCTGGCCGTTTTCGACGGCGAGCGTGCCGATGTAGGCGGACTTCCGCACCGTCTCGCCCACCAGACGCCACACCGTCTCGAGCGCGAACCACTGGTTCGGCGTGAGGCTCGCCGCCTGCTCGATCGGTCGATTCCAGCCGGACGCGTGGCGGATGTTGTGGAGCCCCGGCTCAAAGAGGCACCACTCGCCATAGCCGGCGGCGAGAACTTCACGGTATTTGCGGATGAGGTAGTACACGAGCTCGATCTCGCTCGCGTCGTCGCGCCACTCCTCCGCGTTGGCGCCGGTGAGGAGGTTCGTGATCGCGATGGGCTTGGGCTCGGCTGCTTCGGTCATGGGGCGGGTCTCCTTCGCCTGAGCCTACCGCGCCCGATAACGCGATCTGACGGGGTTTTCATGGTTTTGCTTGGAACGTGAGACCGGAGGTTGTAGCGTTGGGGTACTTCATGGGTCGAGCCGAGAGGCTCACCTCACCACAACGCGGATCGGGTCCGCGACTCGCTCGCCCGGGAGATGACAGGCCCGGGCGGGTTTCTCGAAAGCATCACCACCCTTTGAGGAGCGATCCATGAGCACCATCGAATCACGCGACATCATCACGGCGAGCGACTGGCGGGGCTACCGCGACAAGCTCGCGGACCGGCTGCAGCGGTTCACCGGGACCAGCCAGTATTTCCGGGGCGGTCCCCTCCACGGGAACATCGTCTACACCGACGGCGTGCAGTACCTCCTGCAGATGGCGGCGGAGGGCCGCGGGGCGTACTGGCTGCTTGACGCGATCGCCTCGCACCGCCACACGATCCGCCGCAACGCCGAGGGGCTCGTGTTCTGGCGCCTCACGCGAGAGAGGCCGGACGAGGCGTCGTCGCCCGCTCGCTTGGTCTGCGCTCGCGACTTTGACAGCAAAGGCGAGCCCGTCGACCTGATCGGCTCGCAGGACATCGAGTACACCGACATCGGGCTCGCGAGCGTCGAAATCTGGCAGGCGCCCAGCGTGCTCGATGGCCGCGACGTCGACGTCCTGTATCTGCGGACGGAGCATTGAGCGGCGCTTAGACAGACTCTCCCTCTCCTCCACGACCGGCCCCGGGCGTCCCCTCTTACCGCCCGGGGCCGTGTTCGTTTTGGCGTCCGCCGGCGTCACTGGCGTACAGTGGGGGCGGTCTCAGCGGATGAGCGGTCCCTCATGCCGATACGGTGGTGGTGATGAAGCACGTTGCAGCGCTCTACGTCCGTTCCGACACGGTGTATCAGTCGATCGCCGGCGTCGATTGCTGGGACGTCGAGCGTGACGCCCGGCTCTACGACGGGCCGCATCCCGTGGTGGCGCACCCGCCGTGCAAGACGTGGGGCCGGTTCTGGTGGCGAGCTCGAGACCGGGACACCGGCGACGGCGGTTGCGGCGAGCACGCGGTCCGCGCGGTGAGGCGATGGGGCGGCGTGCTCGAGCACCCGAAGGACAGCGGGCTCTGGCATCGGATGATGCTTCCCCGCCCGGGGTACTTCGATCATCTCGGCGGGCACACGCTCGCCGTCGAACAATGCTGGTGGGGCCACGAGGCCGTAAAGCCAACCTGGCTTTACGTGGTAGGCG
>DATFJS010000284.1:0-2543 GCA_035269045.1 Longimicrobiales bacterium
CATCAGCGTCCGGACCCTTCAGAACCGGGAGCAGGGACGGCGGAGTCCGCAGGGGTCCTGCCCAGGTTCCACTCCGAGGTGCAGCGCGCCACCCGGAGGCGGTCCTCGCCGTGGGATCAGGGCGGCGCACCCGGCCAAGGGCCGACCCCCTCGAACAGGACCTCGCCGGCGACGACGGGACCTGGACCGCCTTGGCTGGCGCCTGAGCCGCCGCCGAGAGCTTCGGTCAGCTCCCCCCGGGGTCGAGTGGGTCGAAGCCCGCCGCCTCGAGCGCTTCGCCGTAGGCCTCGAGCTGACCGGTGTAGAAGGCGTCGATCTCGCGCAGGATGCGGCCGGCGTCCTCCATCGCCCACTCCAGCTGCGCCCGTCGTCCCTCGGAGGGCATGTACGGCGTGCCGGTGGCCTCGCCGAGCGCACGACCCAGTCGGGCCGTGATCGAGTTGTCGGCGATGATCTCGCCGGTGGGCGCCGTGCGCAGGCTGTCGAGCAGGGCGCCGGACCGCTCCTGCACCCGATCGGTGTGGGCGGTCAGCGAGTCGATCACGACCGGGTCGAGATCGGCGTCCTCGAGACGCGTCTCCATCGCGGCGAGCACCTCGTTCGTTCGGTTCAGACGACGGATCGCACGCTGCAGATCCTGCTGTCGCGCCTGCCCGTCGAAGAGAAGCTCGACGGCGGCGGCCGCGATCCGGGTGTCCCGCTCACGGCGCGGATCCGGGAGGACGGTGAGCGATCCCTCGCTCGTCGCCTCGCCCAGGGTGATGCGGACATCGTAGCTGCCGGGGAGCACCTCGGGGCCGCTCGCCTCGGCGTCCTCCGCGTCGGCGTCCGGGTCCGGGAGCCCCTTCCGCTCGAGGCCCCAGACGATGCGATTCATTCCGGCCATCGAGGGCCCCTTCAGGGTGCGGACCACGGTGTCGGCCTGCAGAATCTCGATGGTGGTCGGTCCCTCGCCGCCTCCGGCCGCCTGCGGGCCGAAGGGATTGCCGCCGCCCGCGACGGGCGGGGCGGGACGAGCGCCGGGCTCGTCGGCGAACTCATCGGCCAGCTCGTCGCCGACCAGGTAGCTGATCAACGCGCCGTACGGCCGGTTTTCACCCTGGAAGCGGGTGTCGCCGGGGAAGTAGAACGGCCCCGACAGCCCGACGGTGTGCGAGATGGCGGGCGGGGGTGAGAAGAGGTGCAGATCGGCGTCGGCGAGCGTCGGCTCGGCAGCCATCTCACGGAGCGGGCGGATGTCGTCGACGATCCACGCGCCGCGACCGTGCGTGCCGATCGCGAGGTCGTGGTCTCGTGGGTGCACGACGATGGCGCGTGTCGGCGCCCCGGCCGGGTAGTCGCCGTGGGTGAACTTCCGCCAGTTCGCACCGCGGTCGAGGCTCACGTACATCCCGAATTCGGTCCCGAGGAAGAGCAGGTTCGGCTCCCCGGGGTCCTCTTCGATCACGTGCACGTAGCCGTCGATCTGTCCGGGCGAGAGCGGCTGGAACGACTCGCCGTAGTCGGTCGTGCGGAAGACGTACGTCTCCCAGTTGCCGCGCCGGTGGTCGTCGAACACCACGTAGGCGGTCGCCGGATCGTGCTTCGAGGCCTCGATGTGCGGGATCCAGGTGTTGGCCGGCACGCCGGGGACGTTCTCGATCACGTTGGTCCAGCTGGCTCCCCCGTCCCGGGTTATCTGCACGTTCCCGTCGTCGGTCCCGACCCAGATCACCCCGCGCTCGAGCGAGGAGGGGGCGATCGTCAGGATCGAGGTGTGGTTCTCGGCCGCGGTCACGTCCAGGGTGAGCCCGCCGGACTCCTCCTGCCGCTGCTTCCCGGGGTCGTCGGTGGTGAGGTCCGGACTGATGATCTCCCAGTCCTCGCCGCGGTCCGGGCTCATGTGCACGAACTGCGAGCCGTAGTAGATCGTCGACGGATCGAAGGGGTCGAGGGCGATCCCCGCGTTCCAGTTGAACCGGAGCTCGGTGTCGGCGTCCGGAGCCGGCGGGCGGATCCCGGCCCACTGGCCGGTCACGAGGTCGAAGCGCTGCAGATTGCCGCCCTGAGACATCGAGTAGCCGAGCGTCGGGTCGGTCGGGTCGATCAGCGCGGCGAAGCCGTCCCCGAACCCGATCGTCCGCCAGTGCTCGTTGGTGATGTTCGAGCCGGCGAAGGAAGGCTGCTCCCAGGCCTGGCTCGGTCCCCGCCACGAGCCGTTGTCCTGGAGCCCGCCCAGCACGTTGAAGGGCGTCTCCATGTCGACGCTCAGGTGGTAGAACTGCGCGAGCGGGAGGTTCTCGACGAAGCGCCACGAGCCACCGCGGTCGTTCGAGACGAATACGCCGCCGTCGTTCCCGCTGACGATGGTGTGCCCGTCGGGGGAGGCGTAGAAGGCGTGGTGGTCGACGTGGACGCTCGACCAGGGAGCGATCACCTCGAAAGTCCGGCCGCCGTCGTCCGAGCGGGACAGATCACCGCTCACGCGGTAGACGCGGTTCTCGTTGGTCGGGTCGACGTAGATGCGGGAGTAGTAGAAGGCGCGCTCGTTGACGCCAGGCTCG
>DATFJS010000285.1:0-11337 GCA_035269045.1 Longimicrobiales bacterium
GTGGTGCAGCGACATGAGGTGGTACAGGCGGGGCCGGGGGGTCGGTTCCACCTGCGTCGGGCCTGCTCCCGCGTCCTTGTCGGTGGCGGCGCCGGATCAGCCCGAGGCGAGCAGGCGTCGCACCGCCGCACCGGGGTCCGGGGCGGACATGACGGCGCCGATCACCGCGACCCCCGCCGCGCCGGTGCCCACGACCTGCGGCGCACGATCCGGGGTGATGCCACCGATCCCGACCACCGGGATATCGACGGCGTCGACGACGGCCTTCAGCCCGGCCGCGCCGATGGCTTCCCCCCCGACATCCTTGGACGTGGTCCCGAAGACGGCGCCGCAGCCGAGGTAGTCCGCGCCGTCCCGTTCCGCGTCCCGGGCCACCGCGGGATCGTCGGTCGAGTAGCCGATCAGGAGATCGGGCCCGAACGTCCGTCGAATCGCCGCCACCGGGACGTCGTGGGGACCGAGGTGCACGCCGTCGGCGCCCACGGCCGCGGCCACGTCGGCTCGATCGTTGACGAAGAGGAGGCCGTCGTGGGCGTGGACGACAGGGAGAAGTTCACGTGCCGCCGCGGCCATTTCTCGCGCCGTGGCGCCCTTCATCCGGAGCTGGATCGCCCGTCCACCGGCCGCGAGCGTCTCGGAGACCACATCCCGCATCGTTCGACCATCCCCTCTTGCGTCGACCATCGCGGCGTCGGTGATGACGATCAGGCGGAGCGCGTCCACCGTCACGGCGCCTCCGGCCGGGTGCCGGGTTCGTCGAACATCCGCCGGCGATACTCCGCCGCCGCGGCGTTGTGCTCCGCGAGGGTCCGCGAGAAGATGTGCCGCCCCTCGGCGTCCGCGACGAAGTAGAAGTAGTCGGACTCCGCCGGCGAGAGGGCCGCCGCCAGCGCGGCTTCGCCCGGCGATCCGATCGGACCGGGGGGCAGGCCGGGCTGCGTGTAGGTGTTGTACGGGTCGTCCGCGACGGAGTCGATCATGGCGAAGAGCAGCCGCTCCCGGGTGCCGCCGAGCGCGTAGAGCACCGTCGGGTCCGCCTGGAGCGGCCAGTTTTCTCGGACCCGGTTCGCGTACACGGACGCGATCATCGGCATCTCGTCGTCGTAGGTCGCCTCCGCTTCCACGATGCTGGCCAGCGTGACGACTTCCCGCTCGGTGAGTCCGACCGAGTCGAGGCGAGCTCGGCGTTCGGGGGTCCAGAAGTCGCGGTAGGTCCCGACCAGCTCCGACACGACGCGCTCGACCGACGTCCCTTCGGCGAAGCGGTACGTCTCGGGGAAGAGGTAGCCCTCGAGTCCCGGTCCGGGGACACGCCACGCGAGATGCGCGGTGTCGGCGGCGATCATCTCCAGCACCTCGTCGGGGGTGTCGCCGGTGACCTCGGCGATCCGCGGCGCGATCTGCCGGACCGTGAACCCCTCGGGAATCGTGATGGCGACGGTTTCGACGCGACCGCTGGTCAGGATGTCCAGCAGGGGGCCCGGGTCGATCCCCATCCGCACTTCGTAGCGTCCGGAGCGGATTCCGGTGTCGGCGCCGGCCATGCGGGCGCGAAGCACGAAGGCCGTCCGAGACCCGACGAGTCCCCGGGCGACCAGCGTATCGGTCACCTCGTCGAAGGTCGCGCCGGCGGGGATCGTGAATTCCACCGGCGATCCGTCGCCCTCGTCGTCTCCGGCGCAGCCGGCAGCGAGGAAGCCGACCCACGCGACGAGGCATGTCGAGATGCGTCGTCGGGTCAGGGATTCACGCGTCCGGGTCAAAGCTCCACCGCTCCATCGAGCCAGGACTGG
This sequence comes from Longimicrobiales bacterium, assembly GCA_035269045.1. Taxonomy (GTDB): domain Bacteria; phylum Gemmatimonadota; class Gemmatimonadetes; order Longimicrobiales; family Gaopeijiaceae; genus Gaopeijia. Next base: position 1,794 of record DATFJS010000285.1, read on the forward strand.
AGGATCACGGCGGCGGCGGCGGCGTCGATGCGCGCCTTGTCCTCGCGATCCTTCTTGCGGAGGCCCGCGCTGCGGATGGCCTCCTCGGCCTGTACGGAAGTCAGCCGCTCGTCCACGAACACGATGGGACGATCCAGCCGCTCGGAGATCTTCCGTCCGGCCTCCCGGACCTCGGCGCACCAGTCGTTCTCGGAGCCGTCCAGCTCCAGCGGCAGCCCCATCACGAGGGTGCGCGCCTGCACCGTGTCGGCGATCTCCTCGAGGGTACGGTACGGGGGGCGACGGTTGAGGCGGCGCACGAGGGTCGTGTGCGGCGAGGCCAGCGTTCCCGAAGGATCGCTGCGCGCCACGCCGATACGCTTTCGGCCGAAGTCGAGACCCAGAGCGGGTATCCGGCGCTCGTCCGACACTAGAGCTCGCGGAGGGCGTCCTCGAAGCTTCGGCCCTCCAGCAGCGACCCGTACACCTGGTGCACGGTGTCCTCGGACCCGAACGCCCAGTGACATTCGGCGTCGCCACGCGCGCGGCAGGCCGTCTCGATCACGGCGATGTCGCCGCCGCCCGTGCGGGTCAGGATCTTCGACATGAGTCCCGCGGTGAAGGAGCAGCTCGGCTGGCGCTCGTCGCCCCCCTCCGCCTCCACCCAGTCCCGCGACGCCAGGCGACCGATCCCCGGGTGGATCGGCTCGAATTCGAACGAGCCCCACCCGCGCCGGGAGAACCAGTCGCTCAGCCGCGTCCAGAACTCGTCTCCGGAGAGGGTCTCGACGTCGAGGTCTCCTGCGCCGGCGAAGGACTGCCAGACCGCGTCGCCCGAACGAAAACCGGCCGCGTGGAGCGCGTTGACGGTGGCGACAGGTCCGGCTTCGTCGCGCAGCGCCTCCCGAATCGTCGTGAGCCCCGACGCGGGGAGGGCGATCTCGCGAGTCGTGCGGGAGCGGATGAGTGACATCTCAGGCGGGGTGATTCGCACGAAAATGGTTCGTACGGTTCGGAGCGGGGTATCTTGAATACGAAGGAATATGACTCATGAACCGTCGACGGGCCACGTGGCCCCGGCGGGCTGATCCAGGAGGAATGGTGGAGTACGACACGAGCGAGAACCGCATCGGAACGCTGGTCGCCGGGCTTGCGCTCGGGGCCGTGATCGGAGCCGGGATCGCGCTCCTCACGGCGCCGGACAGTGGTCGGCGTACGCGACGTCGCCTCAAGAAGGGGACGGGCCGTCTCACGAGCGAGGCCGGCGACCGCTGGGAAGACTTCGCCGACGACGTGAAGGGCCGCGTCGACGAGGCGATCAACGCGGCCGCGAAGCGTCTTCCGAGTCGCTGACCGGCCCCTCTCCACGGCCGCGGAGGCGCTCGAGCAGCGCCTCCGCCGCCTCGCGAACGATCGCGTCGCCGGGTTCCCGCAGGTCCAGCGCAAGGACGCGGCGCAGCTCGGTGACGGCGTCGTCGGTGCGGTCCAGATCAACGTAGGTCCGTGCGAGTTCCAGTCCGTGCACCAGTCCGTCGGGCGCGAGCTCCGCGGCCGTCTCCAGATGGTGGACGGCGCCGTCCCATGAGGCCTGGTCGAAGTCGTCGGCGCCCAGCGCACCCGCGCCGAGCCGCTCGAAGGTGTTGAGCCGGCGAACTTCGGCGTTCCACATTCCGAGGACGTGGTGTGCTCCGGCGCGCAGGGAATCGAGCGCCAGTGCGCGCCTCGACGCCGCGCGGATCCCGTTGACCAGCGTCGCACGGGTACGCAGGCCCTCCGTCAGGCTGCGTCGACCTCGGGCGATGGCCAGCCACTCCCATGCCCGGGCGTCGGTGGAGTCCACCTCGATGCGGGCTTCGGCGTAGGATTCGGCACGGTGATACCACTCCCGGGCGTGGTCTTTCGACGTCGGCTCGGCGAGCATCCCCCGGTTCACCGCCACGCGTGCGGCCCTCCACGAGAGGTCGCCGTCCGGACCACTCCGTTCGAGCGCGGGACCCAGAAGTGCCATGGCCGCCTCGGCCTCGTCGACCCGAAGGAGCGAGTCGGCGCGGGTGGCGACAGAGTCGGCCGCGGGAACACGCGCGCGCGGCGCCGGGGCCTGGGCCTGGGCGTGGAGCGGGGCGCCTGCGAGTCCGAGCGCGAGCGCCGCGGCCGTCAGTGTGAGAAGCGAACGAGTCATGGGGTCGCGTCGGGGGAATCGAACGGGTCACGGAAATTCGACACACGGCCGCGCGGAATGATCCTGTCGGGTTAGAATCCGGGGAACGGTCTGCAGGCGAATCGCAGGATACGGAACGCATGAATCCCACCGATGTCATCGAACGAAAGCGCGACGGCTCTCGTCTGAAGCCCGACGAGGTCCGGGAGTTCTTCCTCGCCTATCATCGCGGGGAGGTGGCGGAGTATCAGATGTCCGCCTTCCTCATGGCCGTCGTGTTCAACGGTCTCGATCTCTCCGAGCTGGAGGCGCTGCTGGACGTGATGATCCACTCCGGCGCCACGCTCGACCTGGGCCACCTGCCGGGCCCGCGGGCCGACAAGCACTCCACGGGGGGCGTGGGGGACAAGGTCTCGCTCACGCTGGCCCCGCTCGCGGCCGAACTCGGCATGTACGTGCCCATGATGTCGGGCCGGGGGCTCGGTCATACCGGGGGCACGCTCGACAAGCTCGAGGCGATTCCGGGGTTCCGCACCGATCTCGACCTCGAGTCGTTCACGCGCGTGGTCGAGGATGTCGGCTACGGGATGATCGGGCAGACGGCGGAGATCGCACCGATCGACCGGCGTACGTACGACCTACGGAGCGTGACCGGGACCGTCCCGTGCATCCCGCTCATCGCCTCCTCGATCCTGAGCAAGAAGCTGGCGGAGGACCTCGACGTCCTCCTGCTGGATGTGAAGGTCGGCGACGGAGCCTTCATCGCCGACCGGGAAATGTCGGATCGTCTGGCGCAGGTCATGGTCGATCTGGCCGATGCGCGCGGCGTGCGGACGGTGGCCCTGCAGACGGCGATGGACCGGCCGCTGGGGGTAGCCGTCGGCAACGGACTCGAGACCGACGAGGCCATCGCGACGCTCAAGGGCGGGGGCCCGGCCGACTTCCGCGCGCTCGTGGTGCGCGAGGCGGCCGAGATGGCGGCACTGGCGCTGGGAGAGCCGGGATCGGGGGCCGCGGTGGAGTCGTCTCTGGACGCCGCGGTCGCCGAATGGTCGGACCGTGCGGAGAGCCTCCTCGATTCCGGCGCGGCGTTCGAATGCTTCCTGCGGAACGTCGAGGCACAGGGGGGCGACCGCGCATCGTGCGAGGCCGAGGGGCCCATCGCCCCGGCACCGGTCGTGCGTGAGGTGGTGGCGACGTCCGGGGGCGTGGTGAAGCACGTGGCTCCCCGGACGCTCGGACAGGGAGTCGTCGCGCTGGGTGGGGGTCGCACGAAGCTCGGTGAAGCGATCGATCCGTCCGTCGGCTTCGAGATCCTCGTCGAACCCGGGACGGAGGTGGAGCCGGGCACCCCGCTGGGCCGGGTGCATGCCGCGTCCGACGACGATGCGGCACGGGGCGAGACGATCCTCCGGGACGCGATCGCACTGGGGGAGGGCGCACCCGAGCGACTGCGACTGGTCGTCGGGCGCGTCAGTCCGTCCGGGTCGTGACGTCGGCGGGCCAGTAGAAGTCCACCCCCTCGTTCGACAGCGCCTCGCCCAGATCGGCCGCCTTCGCACGGAAGGTCTCCAGCGCCAGATCGCAGCGAGCCTCGCCGCGGTCGGGCGGGGCCGGAACCACCTCCGCGGGGACGCCGGCGTCCTGCGCGACCTCCTCCGCCCAGAGGCAGTGGTGCGTCGTGTCGAACAGGAAGACGACGGTTCGGGAGGTGCCGGCCGAGGGGACGTCCGTCACCGGCGGCGTCCGATTCCCGGCAGGTCGCGTCCACGCCGGAAGCGGGTCGACTCGTCGCACACCTCGGTCGGTTCGGTACCGGGGATGTAGAGCTCGGTGTAGCGATTCTCCTCGCTGCACCAGCGACTCCACAGGAGTCCGGACTTCGCGTCGACCTCGCGGGTCGTGAGGCCCGGCACCATCGGCCACTCGGAGGGGATGTCGAGCAGCGGTTCGGTGAAGTAGTCCGGAGGAGCGGTCTCGCCCTCTTCGACCGCGTCCTCCATCCCGTAGTAGACGTGCTTCATGAAGCGTCCCCAGACCGGGGCGGAGTATCCGCCACCGGTGGCCTGTGGCGGCGCGCCGTTCGTCATGGGGATCGGGCGATCCATCCCGAACCACACGCCGGCCGCGAGGTCCGGGGTGAAGCCCATGAACCAGGTATCCGTTCCGTCGTTGGTCGTGCCCGTCTTTCCCGCGGTCGGGACGGCGTACGGGAGGAGTCCGACGTTGCGGTGGTTGGCTCCCGTTCCCCGGTTCGCGGCATCCTGGAGCATGTCGACCATGATCCGGGCCTCCGCGGGGTCGAGCACCCGGGTGCGCTCCGGCTGGGGCTCCCACAGCACATTCCCGTTCGCATCCTCGACGCGGACGATCGGGAACGGCCGCACCTTCTCACCGAGCGACGCGAAGGCCGTGTACGCCTCGGTAAGCTGAAGCGGGATGACTTCGGCCGCACCGATCGTCGTCGAGGGGAAGCGCTCGATCTCGGTCTGGATGCCCATGCGGCGCGCCGTCTGGGCCACGGTCTCGATGCCGACCTCCTCCCAGCCGAGCTTGATCGCGATCATGTTGATGGACCGTCGCAGCCCCTCACGGATCGTGATCGGGCCCTGGAACTCCTCCCCGAAATTCCGAGGCCGCCAGTCCTCGCCGCTCACCTGCGGATAGACGACGGGCTGGTCCACGACGATGTGGGAAGCGGGGATGCCCGAGGAGATCGCGGCCGCGTAGACGAACGGCTTGAAGGACGACCCGGGCTGCCGTCGGGCCAGTCGGACGCGATCGAACTTGGACTGCTCGAAGTCACGTCCACCGATCATCGCGCGGACCGACCCCGTCTCCGGGTCGAGCGCGATGAACATCCCCTGCAGGTAGGGTGTCTCGCCGTCGAATGCGTCGACGGTATCGTAGGCGGCGTAGGGCTCGTGGCCGAAGTTCGGGCGGGCCTCGATGGCGTCCCATCCCCACTCCATGGCCTCCCGCGCCGCGATCTGCATCTCGGAGTCCAGCGTGGTGAAGACGCGGAGCCCATCGGTGTACACGCGGTCGCCGAAGCGGGAGTCGAGGATCTGCCGGACCCACTCCTCGAAGTACGGGGCGATCCCGTGGACGGAATCCGACTGGTAGTCCCGCTCCGGCAGCGGATAGGCCTTCCAGCTCTCCGCCTCCGCCTCCGTCAGGTATCCCTGGCGCTCCATCAGGGACAGGACCGTGTTGCGACGCGCCAGCGTCGGTTCCGGGTTCGTGTACGGGTTGTAGTAGCCCGGTCGATTGAGGATGGCGGCGAGCAGCGCCGCTTCCGCGACATTGATCTCCGTGACGTTCTTCCCGAAATAGGCGCGCGCTGCGGACTGATAGCCGTAGCCGCGACCCATGTAGATCTGATTGAGGTACGACTCGAGGATCTGGTCCTTGGAGTAGGCGTCCTCGAGCTGGAAGGCGACCTGCAGCTCGCGCAGCTTCCGGGTGTAGGCCCGCTCGAATCCGACCTCGTCGACGAACATGTTGCGGGCGAGCTGCTGCGTGATCGTGCTGCCGCCGCCCGCGTAGTTGCCCGTCACCACGCCGAAGACGGCGCGAGTGAAACCGATCGGATCGAAGCCACCGTGCCGGTAGAAGCGCTTGTCCTCGATGGCGATGACGGCCTGCGGCACGTAGTCCGGCAGGGCGTTGATCGAGACCGGCGTCCGGCGCTGGAATCCGAGCTCGACGATGAGTTCGCCGTCCGCGTCGAACAGCTTCGACGTCTGCTCCGCCTCGAAGGTGCGGATCTGCGCGATCGACGGACAGTTGGCGCAGAGATTGCGCCACGATCCGAACGCGAGTCCCACGCCGCCGGCCAGCAGGAAGACCAGGGTGAGGAGGAGCGCCCTCGGAATCTCGAGATCGGCGAGTTTCGGTAGCTTGGGCATGATGCTGTGAAGGTAGCGGCGACGTCCGCGGGCCCTCAACGGGCCGGGGTCCGGGATCGTACACCACACCCGGTTGCACGAATCGGGCCACCACCGCGACGGGTGCCCGGTCGCCGGGTAGGTTCCCGGGTGGGTCGTCGGGTGAGTCGTCGGATGGGCCGGGCGGCACGGAGGACGGACCGCTCCTACTGGACGGGGGCCGGTCCCGGTGTGACGGTATCGTACGCGCCCAAATCGAGGAGGAAGCTGCTGTGAGGATCGGGACGGTGATCGTCCGAACGCTTGTGCTGCTCGCGCTGGTACCGGGCGTCGGGGTCGCCCAGGCCGACGCATCCGGCGGCACCACGGCGTCCGAGGACACCCTCGTCGTTTCCGGAGATCCGGAGCTGCGGCGTATCTCGGCCGCCCTGCTGCCCTCCCTGGCCGCACGCTCCGGGCTCGAACTCCGGGCGCCGGTGCGCGTCGAGCGGCGGAGTCGAGCCGACCTGGAGGCCTACGTGATCGGTAAGCTCGACGAAGAGCTGCCCCCGGGCCGGGCGCGTCTCCTCGCGGATGCCTACGCACTCCTCGGACTCGCACCGACCGACTTCGACCTCCGTGCCACCCTGACGGCGATCTACACGGAACAGGTCGCGGGATTCTACGAACCCGACTCGACGGCGCTCTACGTGCTGGACGATCAGCCGAGCGCCGCCCTCGAGTCGCTGCTGATGCACGAGCTGGTGCACGCGGTCCAGGACCAGTGGGTCGACCTCGCCGCGGTGACGGCGCCGGGGCTCGACAACGATCGGAGTTCGGCGGCGCAGGCGGCGATCGAGGGCCACGCGATGCTGGTCATGCTGGAACATGCGATGTCCTCCGCGCAGCCCGACCTGGACGTGGTGGACATTCCGAGGCTCGCGGGGCTGCTTCGCCCCCTGCTGGACGGTGTTCGAGAGGAATACCCCGCCCTGGGCGCTGCCCCGCGTATCGTCCAGGAGTCGCTCCTGCTGCCGTATACGGAGGGGGCCGCGTACGTCCAGGCGGTCTGGGCGGAGCGGGGACGACGGGTTCCGCTGGGTGACATGCTTCCGGCATCGACCGAGCAGGTCGCGTACCCGGAACGGTTCACCGCCGCTGCGCCGGACGCGCCGACCGATGTCGGGGTGACGGTGTCGGGAGACGTCGAGGTCCTGCTCGACGACGTGCTCGGGTTCGCGGAGACACGGGTCTTTCTGGAGGAACTCGCCGGGGAGTCCGCGGGAGCCGCCGCCGGAGGCTGGGACGGCGATCGGTGGGCACTGGTCCGGGACGACGAACGCAGAGGGGTCGTGTGGGCTCTCGTGTTCGACACCGACGGTGCGCGCGACCGGTTCGCGGCGACGGTCACACCCCACCTCACCGCCCTTCCGGATCGAGCCAGCCTCCGGACGATGAGGGTCGACGGCCGCCCGGTCGCCCTGCTCCGGATCGGCCTGGAGCCCGAGGTGACGGTCACGCTCGAGGGTGGTGTCGAGTCGGGGGAGGAGCTCCGATGAACCCGATCGAGATCGGAGTGCGCGCGGGCGGCGGTCTGAGAGACTACCCGGTCCGGATCGGCCTCGGGATCCGCGTCGACGTCGTCCCTCAGCTGCGGGAGGTCGCGCCTCGTGTGACCCGCTGGGTGGTGATCAGCGACGAGAACGTGGCCCCGCTGTACGGCGCCGACGTATCGCGTGCGCTGGAGCGCGCCGGCCTGGGTGGCGACCTCCTGACGGTACCGGCGGGGGAGGCGCACAAGAACCGCTCCCAGTGGGCGGCCCTCACCGATGCGATGCTGGACCTGGGCTTCGGGCGTGACGGCGGCGTCGTGGCGGTCGGAGGCGGCGTGGTCGGCGACCTGGCGGGCTTTGTCGCATCGACCTTCATGCGGGGGATCCCGGTCGTGCAGATGCCGACCTCTCTGCTGGCCATGATCGACGCATCCGTCGGGGGGAAGACCGGTGTCGACACCGACCACGGGAAGAACCTCGTCGGTGCCTTCCACCCCCCGCGCCTGGTGCTCGTCGATCCGGAGACGATCGCCACGCTGCCCCGGTCGGAGCGGAGCAACGGGCTCGCCGAGGCGCTGAAGCACGGGGCCATCCTGGACGCACCCTACGGCGAGCGCATCGTGGCCGCCGCCGACGCCGTGCTGGACGCGGACCCCGATGCCGTGCTGGGCGTGGTCCACCGATCGGTCGAGCTCAAGGCGGAGGTGGTGTCGCGCGACGAGCGGGAAGGCGGCATCCGCGAGATCCTGAACTTCGGCCACACCATCGGGCATGCGATCGAGCAGACGAGTGGATACGCGCTCTCGCACGGGCGGTCGATCGCGCGCGGCATGCTCTGGGAGGCTGCGCTCGGCGAGGCTATCGGTACGACTCGCGCGGGCACGGAAGACCACCTTCGCCGCTGGCTCACCGCCGCTGAACTGCCGTCCGAGCGGGGTCCGATCGACCCGGCCGCCACCGTCGACCTCATCCGCCTCGACAAGAAGGTGCGGGGGGGCGACCCCCGCGTGGTGCTGCTGTCCCGAGTCGGGGAAGTCGATCGCGACGGGGACGACTGGAGCCGGGCCCTCGGTGCGGACGAGCTGCGCGCGAACCTGGAGCGCCTCGCGGGGTGAGAAGGGAGTTCCTATCTTGGCGGCCGTCGTTTCCATCAACCCCGACGTGATCTGAACTCCTCGGTGCGCGGTTCCCCACCGACTCTCACCGCTGCCCTCGCGCAGCGCGCGACGCTCGACCCCGAGCGCGTCTTCCTGCTGTCCAGGGAGGGTCGCACGACCTTCGGGGAGGCGGACTCCCGGGCCGAGGCGATGGCGGCATCCCTCCACGGCCTCGGCGTCGGAGCGGGTGACCGGGTCGCGCTGCTGCTGCCGCCCTGCCCGGAATTCGTGGTCGCCCTCTTCGCGGCCGCCAAGATCGGCGCGGTGGTGGTCCCTCTGAACCCACGGCTGCCGGCGCCCGAGCTGCAGTATCTGCTCCGGCATTCGGAGGCGGTGGCGGCCGTCACCATCGAAACGTTCGAAGGGGTCGACTACCTCCAGCTCTTCGAGGACCTGTTTCCGCACCTCCCCTCGCTCCAGTACGTCGTCACGGTAGGGGACGAGGATCTCTGGTACGACGATCGCATCTTCCAGTACGAGGACCTGATGTCCGCGGGCCAGGGTCGCGACTATCCCGCCGCCGCGCCGGCGGACGGCGATCCCGGGCACGCCGTGGTCGGCCTCGTCTATACCTCCGGAACGACGGGCAAGCCGAAGGGCGTGCTGCTCACCCACGCGAACCTGTTGCGGGTCGCGCAGGCCGCGGTGGAGCGGTTGGGGATCGACGAGACCGACCGCGTGGCCGGGATCTCGGCCCTCTTTCACGTCTTCGGGCTCGGGCAGGGACTGATCGGAAGCGTCCTCGCCGGCTCGACCCTCGTGCTCGACCCCTCGACGGACGGCCCGGCCACCCTCGATCTGATCGAGACGCACCGCGCGACGGTCCAG
>DATFJS010000286.1:0-2699 GCA_035269045.1 Longimicrobiales bacterium
TGTCGGACATCAGGACGCTCGATCAGGTCGAGCGCGCCCACATCCGGGACGTGATCGCCCGAACCGATTCGATCGAGCGGGCGGCCGACGCGCTCGGCATCTCCACCGCGACGTTGTGGCGCCGGCGGAAGAAGCATGACCTCTGATGCGAGCCCCGCCCCCGACGGGGGGGCCTTCGACGAGGTGCTCAGGAAGCCCCTGAGTGGACGGGAACTCCGTCGCTGGATTCCTCGGGCTCGGTGAGGGGGATCCGAACTCGGAAGGTGGAGCCCTTCCCCAGCGTACTCTCCAGCTGAATGTCGCCCCCGAGCTGGTCGACCGCCTCCGCCGCGATGGCGAGCCCCATGCCGGACCCCTCGGCCCGGTGGTTCCGGCCGCGCACCTCGAACTCGAAGATCCTGGACTGTGCATCGTCGTCGACTCCGACGCCGTTGTCCGACACGGCGAACCAGAGGTCCCCGTCCTCCGTACCGCCTGTGAGGTGGACGAAGCAATGGCCCTCGGTGTCGTCCGCGTAGCGAACCGCATTCATCATGAAGTTCGAGATCACGAGGCGGACGCGTCCTGCATCCACGTCGACATCCGGGAGTTCGGAAGGCTCGATATCGATCCGGACACTTCTGGAGCGTGCGAATGGACTCAGGCCTCGAGCGACCTGGACCGCGACCGCCCGAAACGGCTTGTGTTCATCGTCCTCCATCTCGTGCAGTGCGGTGAGAGCGGTGACATCGTCGACCGTCTCCAGTGCAGCCGCGATTCCGTCGGCGATCAGTTCGAGCACCTCGGCTCTGCGGTGAGGCTCGAGGTCGGCGCGTTGATGCAGGAGGAGCACGCCGGTCTGAGCCGCGCCGAGTCGATTTCCGAGTTCGTGGGATATGATCTCGCCGAAGCGCTCCACCACATCGATGCGGTCTCGATCTCGTCGGCGATCCAGCACGTGGTTTACCTGGAAGATCTCGGTCCAGAGAATTCGAAGCGCGCGTCGGAGCCGTATACCCGCAGCATCGTCTCCACCCCCGTCACCGGTCCCCACGGGCGCGCCGAAGAGGGCGTTCTCGAGTTGTTCGAGTTCCTCGAGCACTTCCTCCACCGGGACCGATCGCCCTCGGAGTCGCAGTGCGAGCGCCCGGTAGGACGCACGAAGCCTCTGGTCGTCGTCGCGACCATTCCGCCCGATCCAGCGGCCGACCTCCGAAAGCATCGCACGCACCTCGGCCTTCGTCGCGCTCAGGTGACGGCCGTGGCCCGCCTTCGACATGCGGTCCAGCAGGATCCCGAGGGTTTCCTCGGCCCGTGACTCCAGTGACGAGACGGAGAAGGGGCTGGTGGATCCCAGGAGACGAGTCTCGTTCATGTCCGGGTGGATTCGAGTGACTCCGCGCCTTCACCGTGCGCGTATCCTTCCAGAAGCGGTTCGGGTCCGGATGGTGGATAATCACCAAATTCCCACGACACCGCGGAGGGCGGCTATCCGCCGTGGCAGGCGCCGGAGGTCGAGATTCGGGTATAGATGCGCTGGAGTTCGTGGCTGTGCCCGGTTCGCGAGCGCGCGAGGACAGTCCGCGGCGATACACCTCGAAGGTCGACGGCCCGCGATGCCATTCCGACTGCGGTCGGATCGTTCATTCCGCTCGGACGTGAACGATTTTACGAAGATTATCGCCCGATGGACCCGCAGACGGCGGGCCGCACGGCGGCACGCATCTTGAACCTCATGGTTCAGGACCGTGCTGATGCATGAATCGCAACGCCCCGGGAATACCATGGCCGACCACGCCGACATCCAGACCGACCGAAGTGAAGAACGCGACGACATGGTGCAGCGGCAGATCGCTGCACGCGGTGTCCGGGACGATCGTGTCCTCGGCGCGATGCGATCCGTGCCCCGCGAGCACTTCGTCGCCGAGCGGGCCGTCGAGTTCGCATATGCCGATTCGGCGCTGGCCATCGGGGAAGATCAGACCATCTCGCAACCGTATATCGTCGCACTGATGGTCGAGGCCCTCGGGATCGAACCTCAGGATCGAGTCCTGGAGGTGGGAGCCGGATCCGGATATGCCGCCGCCGTCCTGTCCCATCTCGCGGCGCGGGTCTTCGCCGTGGAGCGGCACGAGCCGCTCGTGGAGGATGCCCGACGAGCCCTGGACCGGGTCGGTATCCAGAACGTCACCCTCCGTCACGGAGACGGCACCCGAGGCTGGCCCGACGAAGCGCCGTTCGACGCGATCCTGGTGTCCGCCGGGGGCGTCGAGGTTCCGGACGCCCTCGTCGAACAGCTGGCGCCCGGCGGTACGCTCGTGATTCCGGTGGGAGCAGCGGATCAGGTCCAGCATCTCAAGCGGATCCAGAAGGACGCTTCCACGGGGGAGATCCGCTCCACGGACCTCGGTGCGGTGCGGTTCGTTCCCTTGATCGGGTCCGTCGCTCCACCTCGGGGGAAGGAAGGACACGACCGACCCGAAGCTTCGGCCGACGAAGACGAACTCGATCCCGCGCTCCGACTGATCCGCGAGCATGCGGATCCCCTCGGCCCGGATGCAGGGGACCCGGATCCCGACGCCCTCGAGCGAATGGCCGATCGCGCGACCGGCCATCGCACCGTCCTGATCGGGGAGGCGAGCCATGGTACGTCCGAGTTCTACCGACTGCGTGAGCGGCTGACCCGGCGTCTGATCGAGCGGGGCGAGGTGGACTTCGTC
>DATFJS010000287.1:0-6689 GCA_035269045.1 Longimicrobiales bacterium
TGCTCACGGCAGGCGTCATGGTCGGACTGGCGTTCGGTCAGGGCGATCCCGTCTACGGCGGGACGTTGACGATCGCCTACACATCCACGTCGCCGCATATCGACATCCAGAGCACGAACCAGGGGTCGTTGGCGGAATCCGCTCATTACGTCTACGAGACGCTCTTCGACCGCAACCCGGAAGGCGAGCTCGTGGGCCTTCTGGCGACCGGCTTCGACATCAGCAATGACGGTCTGACGTACGACTTCTACCTGCAGCCTGACGTCACGTTCCACGATGGAACACCGTTCGACGCGGAGGCCGTCAAGTACAACTTCGAGCGGAAGATCGAGCTCGAGCTGCCGACGTTCGACTCGATCCCGTGGGAGTCGATCGAAGTCGTCGACGATCTCACGGTGCGTGTTCACCTGACTGCCCCGGCACCCCACATCGTCCCGGTGCTGTCTGCGAAGACGTGGTCGATGTACTCCCCCACCTGGGCGCGCGAGGCGGGCCCCGACGGCGTCAAGAGCGCCGCGGTGGGTACCGGCGCCTTCATGGTCGAGGAGTTCCGTCCGAACGACACGCTTCGCCTCGTAAAGAACCCGAACTACTGGCAAGAGGGGTTGCCGTACCTCGACGAGGTCGTGTTCCGCGTCATCACCGACCCGAACACCCGTTCCGCCCTGCTCGAGTCGGGCGAGGTCGACATGGCGCTGGGTCTGCCCGTGCCGGTGACCGAGCGCCTCAAGCGCGACTCGCGCTTCGAGATCCTCAGTGCGCTGGGGATGCGGCAGTACTACATCACGCTCAACAACACAAAGGCGCCGACCGACGACGTGCTCGTCCGTCAAGCGATCAACCACGCCGTCGACAAGGAGGGCATCATCCGAGCCGTGTTCCTCGGCGTCGGTGCGCAGGTCGCGGAAACGCCGTACATGTCGTCGCAGGTCAACGGGTTCTCGCCGGGCGGGGTCTACGAGTACGATCCCGAGCGTGCCGAGGAGCTGCTGGAGGAAGCCGGTTGGACGATGGGCCCGGACGGCGTCCGCGTAAAGGATGGAGAGCCGCTGGAACTCGCGTTCTACACGCGCCGCGGTTCGGTCACCGGTGATTTCGAGATCGCCGAGCTCGTTCAAGGAATGCTCGCCGACGTCGGTGTCGACGTCGACCTTCAGGTGTTCGAGTCCGCCTCCTTCGTCCCAGCCGTCACGGTGCCGCAAGAGGACTCGACGTACAACATGGCCAACCTCACCTTCGGGGTGGTCACGGGTGACGCCGAGTACGTCGTGTCGACCACGTACCGTACCGACTCTGCTGCACCGCGCCTCTACAACCGCGCCTACTACGGGAACCCCGAAGTCGATGCGTTGAGCGACCGGTCGCGTCAGGCTGCGACGCTCGAAGAGCGCGACGCCATCTACGCGGAGATCATTCCCATCGTCTTCCAGGAAGCGCCGATCCTCCAGCTGTTCAACTCGGTCGAGTTCTTGGCAGCGAACGCCGATGTCGAAGGAATCTACTTCGAGCCGGCATTCAGCAACTGGCCCGCCAAGTACGCCTGGATCAACCCCTGAACTGACGGTTGGGTTGGGAGGGGGTCGTGCCCCCTCCCAACCGATGATCCTCCGCGCCGCGCCTGAGCGGCCCAGACGGGGTCGAACGCCCTTCCTATGGAATAGCCCCGACGCCGGGAGGCGCCCTTGTTCCGCTACATCTCCGGTCGGATCCTCATCGGGATCCCCATCTTGTTCTTGGTCATCACGATCGTGTTCTTCGCGTTCCGGCTCATCCCGGGCGACGCCGCACGCATCATCGCGGGCGACGAGGCGCCCATCGAGCGCGTCGAGCAGATCCGTCGCGATCTGGGTCTCGATCGTCCTGCGATCGTCCAGTACGGCGCGTATCTCGCGGGCTTGGCGCGCGGCGATCTGGGGACGTCCTTCTCGTCGCGGCGTCCCGTCGCCACGGAGATCGGCAGCCGCTACTGGAATACGTTCAGCCTTGCGCTCGCGGCGATCACCGTCGCGACCGTAGTCGGCGTCGCGATGGGGGTGATCTCCGCCCTCTTTCGTGGGCGCTGGGCCGACCACCTCGTGACGGTTGCCGCTCTGCTCGGTATCTCGATTCCCGTCTTCTGGCTTGGGCTATTGCTCATGCAACTCTTCGCCGTCGAGCTGGGCTGGCTGCCGGCTGCGGGGTATGGAACGTGGCAGCACTTCGTCATGCCGACGATCACGCTGTCGGTGTTCTCGATCGCCTTCATCACGCGCATGACCCGGTCGTCGCTGCTCGAGACCGTCCAGCAGGACTACGTGCGTACCGCTCGCGCCAAGGGGGTGCGCGAGCGCCTGGTGCTGTTCATGCACTCTCTTCGGAACGCGTTGCTCCCGGTGACGATCGTCGTCGGTCTGCGCTTCGGCTACATGGTCGGTGGCGCCGTGATCACGGAGGAGGTCTTCGCGTGGCCCGGCCTCGGGCGACTTTTGATCCTGAGCGTGGCGCAGCGCGACATCCCCGTCGTCCAAGGACTGCTCCTCGTCTTCGCCACGTCGTTCGTGGTCGTCAACCTGCTCGTCGACGTTCTATACGCCTTCCTCGACCCGAGGATCAGGCACCGGTGAGGGGCACCGCTGATGCTGCGTAATCTCTCGAAGACGATCGTCGGCTTCGCCCGCGACCACAAGCTGGCCGCTTTCGGCGCGGTGATCGTCCTCCTGTTCGTGATTACGGGGATCTTCGCCGGCCAACTGGCTCCCAAGGACCCCAATCAGGTGTCGGTGCGCGACTCGCTCGTACCACCGAACGCGGAGTTCCCGCTGGGTGCGGACAACAATGGGCGCGACGTCCTGAGCCGCATCATCTTCGGCGCCCGGATCTCGCTCTACGTCTCGATGACCTCGGTGGGCCTGGCGGCGTTCGTCGGCGTTCTCCTCGGGATCGTCGCGGCCTGGTATCGCTGGCTACGCGCTCCGATCATGCGTCTGATGGACGTGCTGCTCGCGTTTCCCGGCATCGTGATCGCCCTGACGATCATCGCGATTCTGGGACGGGGCATCGAGAACGTCATTCTCGCGATCGCCATCTACCAGATTCCTCAGTTCGCCCGGCTCGCGCACGGCCTGGCGCTATCGGCCCAAGAGCAGACGTACGTGGAGGCTGCTGTCGCCGGCGGCGAATCCGACGTCGCGATCTTGTCGCGCTACGTCTTCCCGAACATCGTGGCGCCGATCATCGTCCAGGTCAGCCTGCTCATTCCGGGCGCGATCATGACCGCAGCCGGACTCAGTTTCATCGGTCTCGGCGTACCACCACCCACGGCCGAGTGGGGGGCGATGCTGCAGCTCAGCCTCACCTGGGGTCGGCTGGCACCGCACATGACGATCTTTCCGGGCTTGGCGCTCATGCTGGTCGTGTTCGGCTTCAACGTTCTCGGTGACGGCTTGCGCGACGCGCTCGACCCGCGCCTGAAGGGAAGGGGATGACCGTGGCGCTGCTCGAGGTGGAGAACCTCAAGACGCACTTCTTCGGTCGACGTGGGGTCACGAAGGCCGTGGACGGAGTCACCTTCTCGGTGGAGAAGAGCGAGATCGTCGGCATCGTCGGTGAGAGCGGATCGGGGAAGTCGGTGACATCGTTATCGGTGCTGCGGCTCGTCGATGCTCCGGGACGCATCGTGGACGGAACCATCCGGTTCGAGGGGCGCGACCTTCTGGCGATGTCGCGTGAGGAGATGCGGCGTCTTCGTGGGCGTCGCATCTCGATGATCTTCCAAGAGCCGGGCACCTCGATGAACCCCGTGCTCAAGGTCGGTTTTCAGATCGCCGAGGCGATCCGGAGCCATGAACGCGTGACCGACGCCGAGGCGCGGCGCCGCACGTTGGAGCTCATGGACCTCGTCGGCATCCCCGACGCCGCGCATCGCATCGATCAGTATCCGCACCAGTTCAGTGGCGGGATGCTGCAGCGACTCATGATCGCCATGGGGCTGGCGCTGTCGCCGGCCCTGCTGGTGGCCGACGAACCGGTCACGGCGCTCGACGTCACCATCCAAGCCCAGATCCTCGATCTGCTGCGCGATCTTCGAGACCGCACCGAGGCCGCCGTCCTGCTCATCACCCACGACATGGGCGTCGTGGCCGAGACCTGCGATCGGGTGCTGGTGATGTATCTCGGCCGCGTGGTGGAGGAGGCACCGGTCGACAAGCTGTTCGATGCGCCTCTGCACCCCTACACGCAGGGGCTGCTCGGCTCGATTCCGAAGATCGAGGAGAAGGTCGAGTGGCTCGAGGCGATCCCGGGCTCGGTGCCGAGCCCGCACGACGTGCCGAGTGGTTGCCGGTTCTCCAACCGCTGCCCCAAGGTGATGGACGTGTGCCACACGGCCGAGCCTCCGCTCATCGAACACGGGCCCGGCCATCGGGTCGCTTGCTACCTCTACACGACCGAAGCGGAGGAAGACCGTGGCTGACGCCCTCGTCCAGATTCGCGATCTCGTGAAGCAGTTTCCCGTCGAAGGCTCGCGTAGCGTGGTCCACGCCATTTCCGATGTCGACCTCGATGTCATGCGCGGCGAGACGCTGGGGCTGGTCGGTGAGTCGGGGTGCGGAAAGACGACCATGGGCCGTCTGGTCTTGCGCCTGATCGAGCCGACCTCCGGCCGGGTCCTCATCGACGACCGCGATTTGCAGAAGCTCTCGCGGTCCGAACTTCGCCAGGTCCGGTCCGAGATGCAGATCATCTTTCAGAACCCGTTCGCCTCCCTGAACCCGAGGATGTCGGTCGAGGAGATCCTGCGCCGCCCGATGGAGATCCACCTGAGCCTCTCGGCGGCCGAGCGCTCGCGGCGCGTCAGCGTCCTTCTCGAGCAGGTCGGCTTGCGCGAAGAGCACCGCAAGCGCTACCCGCACGAGTTCTCGGGCGGTCAGCGGCAACGGATCGCGATCGGACGCGCCTTGGCCGTCGAGCCCAAGTTTCTCGTGCTCGACGAGCCGACATCGGCGCTCGACGTTTCGGTCCAGGCGCAGATCCTCAATCTGTTGCGGCGACTGCAGCGAGAGCTCGGCCTGACGTACCTGTTCATCTCACACGATCTCTCGGCGGTGCGACACATGAGCGACCGGATCGCCGTGATGTACCTGGGCAAGATCGTGGAGACGAGCACGGCAGATGCGCTCTTCGCGTCGCCACAACACCCGTACACGAAGGCGTTGATGTCGGCGATTCCGGTGACAAACCCCGGCCTTCGCGGTGAACGCGTGCGGCTGATCGGCGACATCCCGAGCCCCATCAGCCTGCCGACGGGCTGCGCCTTCCACACGCGCTGCCCGTTCGTGATGGACCGGTGCCGTGAAGAGCGCCCCGAGCTGATCGAGGTGATCGGGGGCGGCGGTCATCGCGCAGCGTGCTTCCTCGCGGAGCAGGCGTGACGTGATCGGATCCGTCGCGATCCTCGGCGCCGGTCACTCCGGCTTCGGCCTGGCTGGCGATCTGGCGCTACGCGGGATCGATGTGCGGTTGTGCGAGCACCCCGACTTCGCGGCTGCGATCGAGCCCGTTCAGCGCCGGGGCGGCATCGCGGTTCGCGGGATCACAGGCGAGGGTCTCGCGGTCTTGGGGGCGGTCACGACGGACGCAGCCCTCGCCATCGACGGTGCCTCGATCGTCTTCGTGGTCGTACCCGCGTACGCCCACGAAGCCATGGCGGCATTCCTTGCGCCGCACCTGCAAGCCGACCAGCCGGTGGTTCTCATGCCGGGAAACGCGGGCGGCGCCTTGGCGTTCCACCGAGCGCTCCTCGAATGCGGGGCTCCAAGCGTGCCCGTCGCCGAAGCGGCGTCGTTCGTCTTCGCCTGCAAGAAGGACGGTCCTGCGGCGGTCTGGATCCGGGGGATCAAGCGTGGCTTGGCGGTCGGCGTGCTTCCGGCCGACGCGACGAATCGCGTCATGAGCTTGTTGACGCCGCTTTACCCCGATCTCGTCGCGGCCGGAGATGTGCTCGAGACGAGTCTGAGCAACGCGAACCATGTGGCGCACCCGCCGGCGCTGCTGCTGAACATCGCGCGCATCGAGGCACGAGGAGGCGACTACAGCTTCTTCCACGAGGGTATGACGCCCTCGGTCGCGCGACTCACCGACGCGATCGACGCCGAACGGATGGCCGTGGTCGCGGCTCTCGGATACCAGCCGGAATCGACGCTTGACCAGCTCGTCCGTTTCTACGGCGATCAGGGCTTCGGCGGTTCCACGTACTACGAGGCAGTCCACACGACACCCGTTCACGGTGCGGCGCGTGCGCCTACCACCGTCGACCATCGATACTTCACCGAAGACGTTCCCTACGGGCTCGTTCCCGTCACGGAGATCGCTGGGGCCGTCGGGGTGGCCATGCCGGTCACGCGAGGCGTGATCTCCGTGGTCGGTGCCGTCATGGGTATCGACTACCGAGCCACGGGGCGTACCCTGGACCGTCTCGGCCTAGCCGGGCTGAGGGCGGAAGGGATGCGCCGGCTGGCGCGAACCGGACGAGCGTGAGCGCACCGATCCCCTTGACGGACGTGGCGTGGCAGCACACGCAGGTGCGAACCGAGATCGACGACGCCTTTCGAACCTTGGTAGAGGACCCGACCTGCGACGGCGCGCCGTTCGCGCACGCGCTCGAACGGGACTTCGAGGCGTTCTTCGGAGCGCCGTGGATCGCCGTGTCCGCT
>DATFJS010000288.1:0-6516 GCA_035269045.1 Longimicrobiales bacterium
CAGGGGCTGCTGCTGGTGGTCGAGCAGCCGGAGCTCCAGTGGCCGTCCGGTGGACACGGCCTCCCGGAGGGGCGCTGGCTCGTGCTCGACGCATTGCAGGATCCGGGCAATGTCGGAACGCTGATCCGGGCGGCCGCCGCCTTCGACTGCGCGGGGGTCCTCGCGCTGGACGGCACGGCGGACCCGTGGGGAACCAAGGCGGTGCGCGCGTCGGCCGGTGCGATCTTCCGGCTGCCCGTTCACGCCACGCGGGGCATGGAAGTGGAGGCCGTGATCGATGCGCTTCCACGCCCGCTCGTCGTCGCCGACATGGGCGCGGACGACCCGTCGAGGCATGCCGGCGCCCGATGGTCGCTCGTCATCGGCAACGAGGGTGCGGGAATCCGGTCGGAACTGGATCGGGCGGCGGATGCGCGGGCCTCGATTCCCATGCCGGGCGGGGTCGAGTCGTTGAACGCCGGCGTGGCCGGCGCCATCCTGCTGTACGCGCTCTCGGCGCCGCTCCTCACCCCGTCCACCTGACGCTCGATCCGTGATGGCCACCTCGATCCTCCTCATCACGTACGCCGGCCTGCTCGGCCTGGCCGTCGGCTCGTTCCTGAACGTCTGCACGCTCCGCTGGCCCGAGGAGCAGTCGGTGGTGAAGCCGCGGTCGCGCTGCCCCGGGTGCGGATCGGGCATCGCATGGTACGACAACCTCCCGGTTCTGAGCTGGATCCTCCTTCGGGGGAAGTGCCGGAACTGCGGCGAGCCGATCTCGATCCAGTACCCTGCGGTCGAGCTCGTCACCGGGTTGATCTGGGCGGGGATGGTCGCCGTGCACGGGCCGGAGTTCGAGGCGCTCCGGGGGGCACTCTTCCTGACCATCCTGTTCGGCATCGCCATCACCGACGCCCGCTTCTACATCATCCCGGACGAGTTCTCGATCGGGGGGACGGTGCTGGGGCTGGCCCTCGCGTTCGCGCCCGGTGGGATCGGCTGGGTGGACGCATTCATCGGCGCGGCCGTCGGATACTGCGGGATGTGGCTGGTCGGAAAGGGCGGTACGCTGCTCGTGAAGGCCACGAACCCGTCCCGCCTGGAGGATGCGGGCGTCGAGAGCGCGCTAGGGGGCGGCGACGTGAAGATGATGGCGATGGTCGGCGCCTTTCTCGGCTGGACGGGCGTGCTGCTGACCGTCTTCCTCGGCTCGGTGCTCGCGCTCATCGTCTTCGGCGTGATCAGCGCCATCACCAAGCGCCTGATCCCGCTCGGGATCTTCCTCGCGATGGGGGCCGCGGTCTGCTACGGCTACGGCGACGCGATCATCGTCTGGTACCGGACGTCGATCCTGGGGCTCTGACGGGAGATCGCGGCGCCGGGGGCCCGAACGAGGCCCGTTCGGATCGAGCTACTTCCCGCCCGTCGCCTTCGCCACCATCTCGGCCATCTGCTCCAGCTGGGCCCGCTGCGCGCGCAGTCGGATGTGGCTGAAGAACACCGCGCCTGCCGCGATCGTGACGGGAATTCCGGCGATCCAGGTCCACATCCACGCGAGCACGGAGAGGATCGTGAGCACGATTCCTCCGATGAGCGTGCCGGTCACCCACTTCGAGATCAGCTTTCGAGACTCGGCGGGGCTCCGATCCGCGAACAGGTCGACCATGCGCTCCTGCGACTTGGTCATCTCGCCCATCTGCTGCTTGGCCATTTTCTTCCGCAGCTGAGGCGGGGCCTTTCCGGGGCGGAATCCCTTCACCTGGCGCGGCTGTCCCTGAACTCGTCGGCGTCCCATGGAATCTCCCCGTTCGGGGGTGCTGGGGTATGTCGTGGTGTGGCGGCGGATCAGACGGGGTGCCCGCCGAGGCAGGCGGCCCGCTGTCTGCTATCTACGTAACAACGTCGTCGGAGTCCACGGTACCCCGGGTGTCGTGCCGGAGGTCGAGAACCCCCTCCGTGATCTCGCCCACGGAGGTGCATGCCGTCAGCGCCATCGATACCCGCAGCTCCGACCGGAACGTATCGAGCAGGTTGCGCAGCCCGGGCTCTCCGCGCGCCGCCAGCGCCCAGATCCACGGTCGGCCCATCATCGCCGCCTTCGCGCCCCGGGCGATGGCGCGCAGCACATCCTGACCGTTGCGGACGCCGCTGTCGAGCAGGACATCGGTCCGATCTCCTGCGGCATCGACCACGCGAGGCAGCATGTCGATCGTGGAGGACACGCCGTCGAGCTGGCGCCCCCCGTGGTTCGAGACGATCACGGCGTCGGCGCCGCGATCCGCCGCGGCCACCGCGTCCTCCGCGCTCAGGACCCCCTTCACGACGATCCGCCCGTCCCACATCCCGCGCAGCCACTCGATGTCGTCCCAGGTGACACCCGGGTCGAACTGCGAGTCGATCCAGCCGCGGAAGTCCTGCGGGGAGGAGGCGTCCGGCACGTACTCGGTGAGGTTGCCGAACACGTGGGGAGCGCCCCGGACGCCCACGTCCCAGGCCCAGCGTGGGTGCAGCAGGATCTCGCCCCACCGACCCCGCAGCTTGCCCCACAGTGTGGTCCCACCGCTGAGCCCGTTCCGCACGTCCCGATAGCGGGCACCGACCACCGAAAGGTCGACGGTCAGCACGAGCGTGCGGCAGCCGGCCGCCCAGGCGCGGGCCACGAGGTCCCGCACGTGCCCGCGATCGCGCATCATGTAGAGTTGGAACCAGAAGGGCCGGGCGGCGGCCGCCGCGACCTCCTCGACCGAGCAGATCCCCACCGTCGAGAGACAGAAGGGGATCCCGGCCGCCTCCGCCGCGCGCACCGCCTGGACCTCGGCGCGGCGCGCCATCATCCCGGCGAGGCCGACCGGGGAAAGCGCGAGCGGCATCGCCCACCGTTCGCCGAGGACCTCGATGCCCGTGTCGAGGTCCGACACGTCCCGCATCACCCGCTGTTTCAGCGGCAGCGCGCGGAAGTCGTCGACGTTCGCGCGCAGCGTCACCTCGTCGTAGGCACCGCCGTCGATGTAGTCGAAGAGAAAGCGGGGGAGGCGCTTCTCGGCGAGGCGGCGGTAGTCGTCGGTGGAGGCGGGGGCGAGGCGCAGGGTGGGCATCGGCTCAGAGCTCGACCGTCTCGCCGCGCTGCGGCCGGTGCACGTCGGCGAAGCCTGCGTCCTCGAGTGCGCCGGTCAGCGCGATCTGGCGATCCGGATCGCCGTGGACGAGGAAGATGCGCCGCATGCGGTCGCGGTCGAAGCGTCCCACGAACTCGACCAGCTCCGGCTCGTCGGCGTGGGCGGAGTAGGAGTTCATGACCTCGACGTGGGCCCGCAGCCGATGCGGCTCGCCGAAGATCTTCACCGTCTTCTGCCGCTCGACGATGCGACGGGCGAGCGTGTGCGGCGCGCAGTAGCCGACGATCAGGACGGTATTCCTGGGGTCCTCCACGTTGTTGCGGAGGTGGTGCAGGATCCGGCCCGCCTCGGCCATCCCCGACGCGGAGATGATGACCATGGGGAGCGACGAGGCGTTGAGACGCTTCGACTCCTGGACGTCGCGGACGTAGGCGAGGCGCGAGAATCCGAACGGATCCGGGTCCGTCTCCATGTAGGTCCGGAGTTCGTCGTCGTAGCATTCCGGGTGACGCCGGAAGATGTCGGTGACGTTCACTGCGAGCGGCGAGTCGACGACGACCGGGATCGGGGGCAGCCGTCCTTCGTTCGTGAGCTCGTCGAGCCGGAAGACGATCTCCTGCGTGCGTCCCACCGCGAAGGCGGGGATGATGACCTTGCCCCCGCGCGACGCGGTCTCGCCCACCACCTTCGCCAGCCGGTCCTTGGCCCGGTCGGGCGGGTCGTGCGTCTCACCGCCGTAGGTCGACTCGCAGATCAGCCAGTCGCAGTCGGCCATCGTCTGCGGATCGCGCAGGATCGGACGGTCCGCGCGGCCGAGGTCACCCGTGAAGCCGAGCCGGCGGGTCCGGCCGTTCTCCTCGACCGTGAGCGTGATCGTGGCCGAGCCCAGGATGTGGCCGGCGTCGCGGTACTCCACCTCCATCCCCGGAAAGGGCTGGAACGGCCGGTCGTAGTCGATCGACTCGAACAGTTCGACGACGCCCTCCGCATCCTCCATCGAGTAGAGCGGCTCGATCGTGTCGCCGCCGCGCCTCCGCTCCCGCCGGTTCACCCACTCGGCATCCTTCTGCTGGATGTGGGCGCTGTCGCGGAGCATCGAGCCGCAGAGATCCGCGGTCGCATCCGTGGCGTACACGGGACCGCGGAAGCCGTCACGGTAGAGCTTCGGGAGGAGACCGGAATGGTCGATGTGGGCGTGAGAGAGGAAGACCGCATCGACGCTGGCGGGCGCCACAGGAAACTCGGAGTTGAGCCGCTTCGCGTCCGCGCGCCGACCCTGATAGAGGCCGCAGTCGAGGAAGACCCGGCGACCGCCGACCTCGAGCATGTGAAGCGAACCGGTGACCGTCTGTGCCGCACCCCAGAATGTGAGCTTCACCCGACTCTCCCGGCGAGGATGTCACGGCGGGTCGGTCCGGGCGCCGGTCGGTGGCGCCAACGCAACGACCCCCACCTCCGCAGGGTGGGCCGCGGGGGTGGGGGTCGGCAAGGCGGCTGGGTCTCGGTCGGCCGTCAGCAGCCCCCGGTCACGCCGGACAGGTCCCATGTCATGACGACGGGCTGCCCAGACGGATCGGTGGCCATGCCATAGGCCACGCCGGTGGCGCCGGAGCGGGGGTATGCGTCGCTGTAGCCGTCCGGGAGAAGGAGGTCGGTCTGGCCCCCCGCCGCAGTCAGACACGTCCCGACGCCGGGCTGCTTACTGCCCGCGTCCCGAACACTCAGCAGGCGACCGGCGTCGTCGTGCCCGGCCAGACCCCGCAACCGGACGTCGGAAAAGGACACCGGGGACGCCAATGGTCCGGTCCAGTAGACGGGCCTGTCACCATCCACGCCGTAGATGCCGGATCCGTCGAAGACTCCTTGGACCGACGCAGCTTTCCGGCCCTCCGTGCCCGCGAGGACCGCAGCGCTCTCTCCGCTGGCTCCAGACCAGGTCGCACCGTAGTAGCCGTTCCGGTCCCCGCCCGCGAACCCGCGCAGGGTCACCGCTGCGTATCCTGCGTCGCTGAGCCCCGCGAGCCCGACGAAGTCGTAGGTTCCCGGCTCGATCGTGATGGTCGAGAGGTCCGCGCTCAGAAGGCCGACGGTCCATGCCGTCTCCAGTTGGGGGTTGGCCGGATCCTGTCGGGCGACGTCGACCAGCACGCGACCGTGGATATCCACTACCCGGGCATCCGGGTCGGTGCTCACAATGTCCCACCCGGTTGGTGGCGAGGGGAGCGTGAGGGTCCCCGAGAGGTCCGAGCTGCCGGCATCTACATCGTACACGAACAGGGGCTCGGTCCTGTCTCGAGCGCGATATGCCCCAACGACTCGACCATGTGCGTTGACGGACAGTGGAAAGGTGTCCCCGAACCCGAGCGCCCCATCTTCATCCTCGATCAGGATGCAGCGGGTTACGCCGGTCGAGATCCTGTGCACGAATCCGCAGACGTCCCAGTAGACGCCGACGAGGTAGTCTCCTGCTGCGTGGAAGACGGCGAGGGAGGGTCCCGTTGGGATCGCGCCCAGGTCGAGCTCCTCACCCCGCACGCTTGGAACGGGGGTGCCGGGGTCGCCGCCGCCGTCGCCCCCGTCGTCGCCTCCTCCACCCGGTCCTCCCCCCTTCCCGTTCCCACCCTTGGCGTCGGCGGTGGAGGAAACGAGGTCGGTCGGCGTTACGGGGCCGTCGGCTTCACAGGCGATGAAGGCGAGTGGGACGAGCAGTGCGAGCAGCAGCGGAACGGTTCGCTGGATCCTTGCGACGAGGGCGGGCATGAGCGGACTCCGGTGAAGGGCTCTTCATGTACGTCCGCCAATATGTGGGACGGCCCCCGAGCTGCGCATGACGCAAAATGCACCATGCGGGAGTTCCACCCGTGAGCACCCGGATCCGAGTATGGCGCGGAGGCCGATACTCTGCGCTCGGCGCGGGAAAAGTGTGGCGGTCACCCGGAGGATCGTCGCATATATGCGCGTGTGCCCGACGCACGGGGACCGGAGTGATTTCTCGCGGAGCAGTTCTTGGACGAGATCGAGGAAGCGACACGTGCCGTCGCCACGCGGTGGTTTCACGAGGTGTGGACGGAACACCGGTCGGAGACGATTCGCGAGCTGTGGAAGCCGGGAGCCATCTGCACGCTCGAAGGGGCTCCTCCGGTGACCATGGCGGACTACCTCGCCTACCACGAACAGATGCTCCGGGCGTTCTCGGACTTTCGGGTCGACGTACTCGACATCGTGACGGACGACAATCGCGCTGCAGTCGAGTGGAGAATCACAGGAACGCACGACGGCCCATTGATGGGTGTGCCGCCTTCGGGTCACCACATCGAGGAGTACGGGGTAACGATTATGATCGTTGAAGGCGGGCAATTGGCCGGCGGGCGAGACTCCTGGAACTTTGGCGCACTGCTCGCCCAGCTCGCTCGCCCCCCGG